>JAJRZO010000201.1 GCA_024275215.1 Candidatus Zixiibacteriota bacterium
GAGGAACCACCACATATTTCCTGCGCTACCGAGCTGGGCAAAACCTGCTCTCGGAACATTCCAGACGCCAACCGACCAGCAAGCGGTCGAAATCAGGCTGTATTCGGGTACGTAGTATTTACACTCGACATGAGCCGTGACGTTTACGACGACCGTAGCATTGCCTGCTGAGCTGGTCAGATTAAGTGTGATCGTACCAGTGTACTCACCTGGAGTCGTAATCGGGCCGATCGTGAATGTAAGATCGGCTGACGGATTGATACCGGCAGTGATAGTACCGGAAGGAGTTCCATGAATCCATGACTGATCAGGGCTGGAAGTATAATCAATCGGTACATTACCCGTGTTCCTGATAGTGACAATCAGGTCATCAGTGTAGTCGATAGTACAATCAGCCGCGCCATTCGGTGCAATCGGTACAAATGCGTTTGCCGGCTCGACAGCATAGCCAAATGTACCTTCAGGCGAGAAGCAGTCATAAGTTGTCCACATGACTGCGTTGTTGGTCGGGTCGCCACAAGGCTCTACGCCAACAGCACCGCCCGCGTCATTATCATCAACATACTCGATATGAACGACACCAGTCGAATACTTGGCCATAGTTGCCCAGTGCTCGCTGTGGCAATCGCCAGCCGCACATCCCTGGGTGTAGGTATTAGTCAGGTTGACTGCTGTACCTTTTTTCACAGGAGTGCCGGTGCCGCTGGTGACACCGAACTGGTATGCAGGAGCGGCTGCATCAGGACCCCATGTGATACCACCATCGCTGGAGGCTGTCAGGTAGATGTCGCCGTTGAGCAACTGGTCATCACTGAAATCACCACCGATACTGTCATTGGGAATGCCGGTACCTGTTGTGTCGGGATGACCGCCGAAACGAGTGAACGTAACATAGAGATTGTTATCGCACTCGGAGATATTCGGCTTGCTTACCATGATGTTCCATGCGCCAGTGTTCGAGCAATTTCCGAAGTTGCCGGGATAGAAACTGTTCGGAAGAGTTGCGTCATAGACAGGAGTGATCGTCGCATTCTGATCATCCCAATGCCACAACATCGACTGATACAGAATACCACATGTGCCATCAGCCTGCCATACCGGCGTATTCCAAACAATGTGAAGATTGCCGAGATGGTCATAAAGTGCTGTCAGGTCTGTATAAGCTGAGTAGGGCAGCTCACTCATCTTGAGAGTATTACCCTGCGTGTAATCAGTAACGTTGTTCACGCTTCCCCATGTTACACCACCATCGGTGGACTCCATATAGACCACATCGTGTTTCCACTGGACTGCGTTATCAGGACAGTCATTGTTCGGGTCACCGTCAGCATACAGCTCTTTGAGCCATACGATGGCGACTTTGTCCGAATTCGGGTCAGAACGAACCAGAGGTGTGATATTCTGAGCCTCGTCAATCCACAGACCGAGAGTGTCGGTCGGTGAACTACATGCATCCAACTGATCATTGGTGAGACGATAGTATATGTATGACTGTATCGTGGCAGCAGGAGCAGTCGCTTCGGGAGATTCTGAGGAAATCACGTGGTAGATAGAATCCCCACCGACAAGGTCAAAATCAACAACTGGCCAGATGTAGTTGCTGGTGAGTTCATAACCATCAGCACTCTCATAGCCCTGGCAGTTTGGCGGTCCGGGAAGGGTGATGTCGCCAAATGTACCAACCGGTGCCGGCGCTGATTTGTCTGACGCCACGTGTGAGAAATAATTAGCTCCGCCTTCATGCCAGGCTGCTACTGCCTGACCATTGGCGTTGATGTCCATCGTCGTGTATCCACCGTTTGCACCGGTGAATGAATGTCCGCTCCCGACGCCTGAACCATGAACCCAGGAATTGAGAGAAAGATTTCGTGAGTTGTAATAAATTGTCCTTGTGCCCGTCGGGCTTGTCCGGCACATCCAGACGAAATGGACATACGGAGTGCCAAAAACGCTGGGCGCATAGGCTACCTGCCTGCCCATCGTGCCATTGTGCTGATATTCATAGTATGTCGTACCTACGGTATCACCAGGGGGCATGGGTGGTGGGGCAAAAGTTGCCGGTGCGAAGTTCGGTGATCCAGGATCAAGAACTTCATCGTTTCCACCGATTAACTGCTGAGTCTTGAGATGATCCGGTGGTACAATTTTGGTGAGTTCTTTTTCGACTGCCATCGCAGGCACGGTAAGAATGAACAGGACCGCAACAGCGAGACATAAGATTTTTGAGTTTTTTGTCATTGCGTTACCTCTCCTCAAGGTTTCACCTGTGGTGATGTGTGTGGTCGATTCAAAGCAAGAAAAAGCTTCCGACGTGTTGCCATTTCAACTCGTCAGAAGCTAAGTCGAATAAACAAGCATAAACCCTCCTCTGGTGTTTTAGTCAATGTTGTTAATAAAATCTCGTAAAAGAAAAAGCTCTGCTTGTATAAAAGAAGAAGCTCTGCTTGCTTCAAGATTAATAAACTCATTTATAAATGTCAAGGCAAAAAAACGCAAATGTTTGCAATTCCAGTTTCTGTCGTATGGCTGGCGGCTGAACCCAACCTGCGGTGCGTTCTGCCGGTTGGATGGCGCAGAAACTGCGGGTTCAAACATATCTATCGTCAACTCTTGTATCCACCTTCGAGCAGGTTGCCTATCGGTCGGAGCGGTTCGACATGATCACACACGACTTTGAATGCCGCAGTGATGGGCATTGCAAGAATGATCCCGACTCCGCCCCATAGCCATCCCCAATAGACTGTAGCGATGAGGACTGATGTCAGGTTGATGTTAATCCTGTCACCAACCAGTTTAGGCGTTATGATATTGCCTTCAAGGAACTGCAAGACGAGGAAGAACAGCCCGATATAGAGTAACCACCACATTGACTGATTTTCAATCGAGGCTACTATCATGGGAGGAATGGCTCCCATGATGGCGCCGATATATGGGATCAGATTCAGCGCTCCGGCGAGTGGTCCCCACACATAAGCGTATGGCACACCCATTATTATCAGCCCAATTGTTACAACCGCGCCGAGAGCAGCCGTTGTTGCGAATCTCACAGCCATAAAACCGGATATATTACTCGATATCTGGTTGATTATCTCTCTTGATGCTCCACTGTGCTGACTTCCGAACAAGTTGGCAAATTTGATCTTGAATTCCTCTTGTTCTATCAAGACGAAAGTAGTCATCAGCAGCACAAGGATTGTTTTCCATATTATGGAGAATGCAGAGCCAAGTCCCGCAAAAAAGTATTTTGAAATTGATGCTATGTCTTTGAACTTAACCTCTTCCAATGGATTAACAGTTCCATCCGAGACATTGCCGGGAAGATACTTTGCAAGCGATGGGAATTGATCCAGCCACACGGATAACTGATTCTGGAAACCAGCCCAATAATGTGGAAACTGGGTTACGAGGTCGGTTGCCTGGGATGCTATCAGGACTGCTATGCCCAGAAACAGGATAAGAGTTATGAACACTACTATCAGGACTGCGGCCACACGGGGGAGTTTTAGCCTCATCACAAGTTTTACAACAGGATTGAGGATAAATGCGAACGCCACGCCAAGAAAAACAGGCAACAGTATCGGTTTTGCGTAATAAAGAAATACTGACATGATCATCAGCGTGATAATGGGTATGGCGATTGACTGTATTTTGATCCCTCGCTGTTCCATAAGCTCCTACTCCGAAATGATTTTCAGGAATTCCTGCTCGTCGATTATTTTGATCCCAAGACTCTGCGCCTTCAGGTATTTCGAGCCGGGATTTGCGCCAGCTACCACGAAATCAGTCTTCTTTGATACGGTCGAGGTGACTTTCGCTCCAAGATTGGTCAGGAGTTTTTTCGCCTGAGACCGGGAGTAGTTTTCGAGTGTTCCGGTTATAACGAAAGTTTTGCCCTTGAGCGGTTCATTTCGCACAGAGGATTCCTCGTGCGGAAACACCATTCCCCCCTCAACAAGCTTGTCGATCATCCGTTTGGTTTCAGGCCGGTCGAAATACTCTCTTGTCGATCTCGCTACAATCGGACCGATGTCATCGATTTCAGCCAGTTTTTCGACGGGTGCTTCAGAGAGGTTTTCGATTGAGTTGAATCGTCGCGCCAGCACTGATGCGAGGTGTTCGCCGACATTTCGAATACCGAGAGCGTGAATCAGATGGGCGAGATCGGGCTTTCTGCTCTTTTCTATTGATTCAAGGATATTACCTGCCAGCTTTTCGCCCATTCTCTCCATCGTGAGCAGTTTCTCGGATGTGAGGAAAAACACGTCAGCCGGATCTTTCAGGATACCCTGCTCGACCATTTTCTCGATAAGGCGAGAACCGAGTCCATCGACATCGACGCCGGATTTCGATACGAAGTGGATTATCCGTTCTACGACCTGAGCGGGACAGTGAGGATTAGGACATCTGACATAGACGCCGTCAGTGTCTTTGACCACTGTCGAGCCGCATGCCGGGCATTTCCGGGGCATATTGAATGGCTTTTCTGATCCTGTCCGCTTTTCAACAATCGGCTTGACGACTTCGGGGATTACATCGCCTGCGCGCTGGACAATGACAGTATCACCGATCATAACGCCCTTGCGTTTTACCTCGTCCTCGTTGTGCAGGGTTGCGCGGCTGACTTCGACGCCGCCTACGCGTACGGGTTTCAAGTGTGCAACAGGTGTGAGGATGCCAGTCCTGCCGACCTGAACTTTGATGTCTTCGATAATCGTAGTCGCTTGTTCGGGCGGGAATTTCCATGCAATAGCCCACCGCGGAGAGCGGGAGAGTTCGCCCAGTTTTCTGCGATGACGATACGAGTCGATTTTAACGACCATGCCATCTACATCGAACGGGATCATGGCGCGCTTTTCGAGAAACTCGTCATATCGTTTGGCAACTTCGTCTGCCGATGAATTGATTCTGATCAAATCACTAACCCGGAATCCGAGAGTCCTGAGATACTCAAGAGTCTCCGAATGCAGCTTCAGGTTTACTCCTTCAATCTTACCGACTTCATACGCAAGCATAAGCAGTGGTCGTGATGCTGTGACTTTCGGGTCGAGTTGCCTGAGAGAACCGGCTGCCGCATTTCTCGGATTTGCGAATAAATCCTCGCCGTTTTTTTCTCGTGTTTTGTTCAACTTTGCAAAGTCGGCTTTGGTGATGACAACCTCGCCACGAACTTCGATCAGGGAGGGAGGATCATTGGCCATCAGGCGAAGGGGGACGCTCCTGATTGTCCGAACATTGTCGGTGATTATTTCGCCTGTGATACCATCGCCTCTTGTTGATGCAACTGTAAGGATGCCGTTTTTATAGACAACTTCGACCGCGAGACCATCGAGTTTCGGCTCAGTTACATAGCGAATGGATTCATTGTCTCCGGCAAGCTCGGTTCGGATTCTCTTGTCAAAGTCGAGGAATTCCTGCTTTGACAGAGATTTGTTCAGGCTCAGCATCGGAATCGAATGTTTGATTTGCTCGAATTTTTCTGATGGTGCTGCACCTACGCGCTGCGTTGGAGAATCGGGTAGTTGCAGCTCAGGATGTTGTTTTTCGAGTTCTACGAGACGGTCAAACAGTCTGTCGTATTCAGAATCAGATATTTCGGGATCATCGAGAACATAATACCTGTAGTTGTGATAATTGATCTTGTCTGTCAGGTCTCGAATCTCTGAGGCCGCATCTTTGTTCATGAAGCAAATTTACCGGAGAGAGGATAAGGTGTCAACTTGAACTTGGATACTTATATTTGCAGGTCAATCCCACTTGGGGATTTACATCTGTGCCGTCAAGCTTCCAGTGAGCTTGATATTATGAGAAGGCTTGGTGCCCCACCCTTCGGGTAGGATAAAACCTGATGATAGAAAAACCCACTCTTTAGGGTAGGATTCTTTCAAGACCATATAGTACTACCCCACTCAAGGGTTGGGCCACCTGTCTGTCTGTGGGGCAACCGGCCTGTCCGCTTGACATTTAGCTATGTCATCCCGACGAAAGTCGGAACCCTTTGCCTACTTATTATTGACCGCTGGGTGGGTTGACGTTCTTTTTCGCATCCTCGGTCTTGTCTTTCATCCCTTCAATTTTTTCCTTTGCACCCTCTAAAGCCTCTTTTCCTTCTTCAACCTTTTCTTTTGCTTCCTCGACTGCTGATTCCCCCGCTTCTTCGAGCTTATCCTTTGCTTCCTCGATCATTGATGTGTCGCCTGATACCGCAGTGTCGGTTATCGCTTTCGTTTCGGTGGTGATTTCATTCGTCGGTGACTTTTCAGCAGGCTGTTCTTTCTTTTTGCTTCCACATGCTGCGATAATTAGCACGATAAACAGAAAGATAAAACATCGAATCAGAGCTGTCCGATTCATAATAATCCTCCCTTCAAGAACCTTGTGTTCAGCATTGCGAACATGGTGATGTTAGTCAACAAAAAATAATGGTCTGTCCGGTGCCCGTCTGTACGGCGCAGGGTGCGGGTGCCCCACCCTTCGGGTGGGGACTGATATTCCGTGCGCCGTCAGGAATCCTTTCCTGACGGTCCGGAGGCTTTATCCCACCCAAAGGGTGGAGCACCCGCACCGCCACCACCGCGCACCGCACACCGCACACCGCACCGGTCTGTCAAGGGGTGGGCTATCTTGTCAGGTGATCTTGTCATTTCGACCGGCCAGTATCAATCAGTGTCCGGAGGGCTATCTCTGCTGCGGCTGGATCGAGTACTTCATCAAAAAAAGAGATTCCGGTTGAACTGATTTTGCTTGCTGGCAGCCTTTAATACGGGTATCATCGACAAGTAGCGGTTTCTGAAACAATTAGACATGCCGCACAGTAAAAAAACCTTTAGGCTATCGGGAAAGGACGCGGTTGATGCCTGTTGTTATGACACCCGCAGAAATGGGTGACCTCAATTTTTTCGATCTTCTCAGTCAGTCAAGCTTTTTTGCAATTTTGATTCTTCTGATTCTCGTCGTTATGTCATTGATATCATGGGCGATAGTGATCGCCAAGTTCCGCCAGTACAGGTCTGTGTCACAGAGCAACAGGGAGTTCATCAGGCTGTTTCGCAAACGCAGAAGGTTGATGGATGCGCAGGCAAAATGCGCACCGAGAAGAGATAGTCCACTTTTCACGGTTCTCGAAGATGGTCTTTCCGATCTGTTGCATGTAGTGGAGAAGAAGAAGGGGCAGGGGAATTTGCAGGCTGGATTGATCAAACTCGACTCGCACGACCTCGATGCTATCTCAAAGACTCTCGAACGATCATCGACTGAACAGCATGCTTTTCTCGAAAAAAATGTTGTTTTTCTCGCGACAACAGCGAATGTCGCACCATTTCTTGGGTTGTTGGGCACATGCTGGGGAATAATGAGCGCATTTATGAGTATAGGTGCAAGAGGCACAGCATCTCTTGCTGTTGTTGCGCCGGGAATCGCCGAGGCGTTGATTGCGACTATTGTCGGTCTCGGAGCCGCAATTCCCGCTGTTGTTGCGTATAACTGGTGCAATAACAAACTGAAATTCATCGCTGATGATTTTTCAAATTTTTCGCTTGAGTTTCTCTCTGCTGTGCAGAAAGAGAACGAATTTTGATGCGACGCCCCCGGACATACAGGATGATGGCGGAAATCAACGTGACGAATCTCGTTGATGTTGTCCTCGTATTGCTGATAGTTTTTATGATCTCAGCCCCCCTGCTGCAGTCCGGGATTGATATCGACCTGCCTAAAACAACTTATGTTGACAAGGAACTTGCCGAGGGAGTCGTTATTACAATTAACAAGAAGGGCGGGATTTTCATTGATGATGTATACAGCCGGCCAGAACAACTTGAGGAGAAGCTGACGGAATATATTGGAAAAAAGAAAATCAGCGCAATCTATCTCCGTGGCGACAAGGATGTGAAATACGGCATTGTGATTGATGTCGTTGCGAGGCTCAAGAAGATGGGCATCGCAGATGTAGGGCTGGTGACGAAAACATTCGATGAGGATGAACCGAGGTGAAGGCTCAGGATATCCTGATATCGATACTGCTTCATTTGGTGTTGTTCGCTGTGATTGTGATTTTTTCCGCTGCGAGGAGTCGTGCCCGACAATTCAATCCTGAGGATGTGGCTAATGTGCAACTCTTCGAATCAGCGCCGACAGGAACGAAGGCTATTAAACAACAGGAACCTGAACCGGTGGAACCTGAGCCGGTCGAAACAAAGCTTCCCGATATGGCAGTCAATCAAATAGTCGATGATCTTCCCGCGGAGGAGCCTGTCCCGATTGCATCGATAGAAACTCCGTATAAGATCGAGAAGAAAAAAGCGAAGAAACCTCCAAAACCTAAACCCAGTCCTGAGAAATCGGAATCCAGGTCATCAAAATCAGCAAAGAAGAAAACTGTCATTAGCAATGGCGAGGTCAAGACATCGATCGGTTCTTACGGGGGAACGGGTGGTCTCAGTGTGGGTGATTTTCCGTATGACATCGGGCGCGTGACACAAATGATCGACCGCAACTGGGATAACCCCGTTTTGTCGCAGAAGACTCTCGCATGTACGATCTACTTCC
>JAJRZO010000202.1 GCA_024275215.1 Candidatus Zixiibacteriota bacterium
CGAGAAAGTCGATGAGATCCGCGGAAAGAAGCTCGTCATGTCGGAATGCGGGCATGGATACAGATCGACACGATGCGAGGGACCGAACTGGGCAAAGATGGATGTCGATTTCGAGATGGAAAGTTCAGTCACGACGATGCTTCGATATATCAAAGACGGAACTATCAAGATTGACAAGTCCAAAAACACAATACCGGTTACATTCCATGACTCATGTAACTATGGACGAAGCTGCGGAATGACCGAGGAACCGCGAGAACTCCTGCAACTTGCATGTACGGATTTTCGTGAGATGTATCCCAACCGCGCCGAGAATTACTGTTGCACTGGCGGTGGCGGCGCGATGTCGATGTCCGAATATACCGGTGACAGACTGAAATCCGCGAAGATCAAAGCTGATCAACTCAGGGCGACAGGCGCGAAGATAGTTGTCACGACATGCCACAACTGTGTCGATGGACTCAACGATTTGATCAAACACTACAAGCTCGATATGGAAGTCAAACAGTGTGTTAATCTGGTGGCCAACGCGCTTGTTATCGAGGAGAAGAAAGTCGCAGTGCCGGTCGCGGAACCCGTGCCCGCTGGCGATCTGGCAGGATTCAAGATTCTTGTCATTGACGATGAGCCTGATTTTGTCACATTTATCGCGACAGTCCTTGAGGATAACGGCGCAAATGTGATAACTGCGCATGATGTCGATTCCGGTATGGAAATGGCAAAGAATGAAGTGCCTGATCTTGTCACACTCGATTTGAACATGCCCGGCAAGACCGGCGACAAGGCCTACGAAATGATCAGGCATGATTCCGATCTGAAAACCGTGCCGGTTTGTATCATAACTGGAATGCCGGAGTTGCGCAGGTTGATCTACGACCGCCCTGTTCCGCCACCGGAAGGCTATCTCGACAAACCTGTCTCAGAAGAAAAGCTCCTGTTGAATATAAAAAAGATACTTAAACCTGAGCCTCATTCTCAGACTTCTGGTGAAACCAAGCAGGCGCAGACCCAGGAATAGAATGCACTGGAGATTCGATGGGGAGTCCATACAGGCAGTATTTCGACAATATGCCCTGCTATCTGAGCGTGCAGGATAGAGATCTCCGCATTATCGAGGCAAACAGCAGATTCCGCGAAGCATTCGGTGATATAGAGGGCCGCTACTGCTATCAGGTTTACAAACAGCGTCCTGAAAAGTGTGAAGTCTGTCCTGTTGAACGAACTTTCCACGATGGTATGTCTCATCGCAGCGAGGAGATTGTCACTACTCTGGGTGGCCGCGAAGTCTCAGTTATTGTATATACCACTCCCATCTATGGTGATGACGGCAAGATTGTGTCTGTGATGGAAATGTCTACCGACATCACCGAGCTCAAGCAGCGTCATGACCAACTGCGGGAAAGCCAGAAAAAATACCGGCTGCTTTTCGAAGATGTGCCATGTTATATCTCGATTCAGGATCGAGATCTTCGTATTGTCGATGCAAACAGAATGCACCGCGAGGCGTTCGGAAGCTATTTCGGCTGCAAATGCTACGAAGTCTACAAACACAGGAATGAAGCATGCGTGCCATGTATCGTTATGCAGACATTTAACGATGGTGGAATTCATGTACACGAGGAAGTCGTTTGTTCGCAGGATAACAAGAGTATAAATGTTCTCGTGACGACTGCGCCGATTTATGGCGCAGATGGCGAAGTCGAGCATGTGATCGAGATGAGCGCGGACATTACACAGATTAGACAGCTTCAGGACAAGTTGACATCGGTGGGACTGCTCATTAGTTCTATTTCGCATGGTATCAAGGGGTTGCTCAACAGCCTCGATGGAGGCATATACCTTGTCAATACCGGCCTCAAAAAAGATGATAAGAAACGGATCAACAAAGGCTGGGAAATCGCTATGCGGAATGTCGATCGTATCCGCAGTATGGTTCTGAACATTCTTTACTATGCTAAAGACCGCGAACCCAATTATGAACAGATTTCAGCGAGAGACCTTGTGGAAGAATTGTATAATGAACACAGGAAGAGAGCGGAAGAACTCGGCGTACAAATCGAACACAGATCAGACGGCGTTAAAGGCGAGTTCCAGGCGGATTCGCATGCTGTCCGGTCTATGTTGATAAACCTGCTGGAAAACTCGATGGATGCCTGCAGGGTTGATCGCGGTAAAGATGAACATAAAGTAGTACTCGGATTTGAGGATAGTCCTGAATCAGTCCGCTTCAGAGTATCGGACAATGGGATCGGCATGGATCGCGAAACGCGCGAGAAAGCATTCAGCATGTTTTTCTCATCTAAAGGTGCAGGCGGAACAGGTCTCGGTCTGTTCATTGCCAACAAGATTGCACAGGGTCACGGTGGCAATATCTCTGTTGAATCCGAGGAAGGCAAGGGCACCTGTTTTACTGTTACAATGCCGAAAGTTCGCATGCCTGTCGTTACTGATTTGGATTCAGAATCTGACTTGCCGGAGAACGAATAGTCTTGCCCCGCAGAACAATCCTGATTGTTGATGACGAACCTGACACTGTAATCGGACTACAGGCATTATTCGAGGATGCCGGATATGAGACTATTTACGCATACAATGGTGCTGAAGGTTACGAAAAAGCCAAAGCGGAGAAACCTGATCTGATCACTCTCGACTGCGCGATGGAGAAAGTCTCCGGAATTAAGGCATACAAGCTTCTCAATCAGGATAAAGAGACAAAGGACATTCCCGTAATACTAATCTCCGGTGTTTCACGTGAACTGAAACGTTTTCTTGGATCACGCAGGTCGATCACACCTCCAGCGGGTTATTTCGAGAAGCCGGTAGATAGAAATGCGCTCCTGAAATTAGTCAGCGAGATATTCGGAGAAAATCCATAGTTCACGCCAACTCGTGGCGTGACGATCCAGTTTGTAGGTCAAGCGGCCTGCCCGCTTGACGTCTTGATTCATCTGTCAAGTGCGAGCGCGCTTGATCTGTAAGCCAAGTAGAGCAGGTCTCTCCGAGACCTGTCAGCAGGAGTCGTAGAACTCTTACCCTACGACTTATTCCAATATACCTGAGGGTCAATGATTATCAATTTAACAATGTGACGATTCTGATTCTCTTTTCTCAACTCTGTGCGTATCTTACATCACTATGAACAACAGACACGCGATAACAATCAGCAATGAACTCAAACTCACGGTCAATCAGGTCATCGCCACCACCGAACTGCTCGATGGCGACGCAACTGTTCCATTCATCGCGCGATACCGCAAGGAAGCAACCGGCGACCTCGATGAAGTCCAGATAACACAGATTAGAGACCGGGTCACACAACTTCGTGACCTTGACAAGCGAAGAGAATCGATCCTGAAATCGCTCGAAGAGCGCGATCTTCTGACTGATGACCTGAAACGAAGTATCGAATCTGCTGAGACAATGACCGCACTGGAAGACATCTATCTTCCATACAAACCGAAACGACGCACCCGCGCTACGATTGCACGTGAAAAAGGTCTCGAACCGCTCGCGGAGCTGATCTTCGCTCAGGATGATATCGACGTCGATGCGATAGCTGGTGAGTATGTCGATCCTGAGAAGGGTGTCGAGTCATCGGATGACGCCCTCGCTGGTGCGCGTGATATTGTCGCAGAATGGATTGCGGAGGATACTGATGCGCGATCTCGTATACGGCGGTTGTTTCGTGAGAAGGCTATTGTATCATCGGTTGTCGCAAAAGGCATGGAAGTTGAAGGCACAAAGTTTTCCGACTATTTCGACTGGAGCGAATCGATTAAGCACATTCCATCGCACAGGTATCTGGCAATGCGCAGGGGCGAAGCCGAGTCGATTCTTAAACTAAGTATTGCTCCTCCCGAAGAGGATGCGCTGTCGATACTTTTCGGAATGTTCATTGCCGGTAACAATCAAGCGACCGATCATGTGCGACTCGCGATTAAAGATGGCTACAAACGACTGCTCGCGCCATCTATGGAAACCGAAATCAGAAACGAATTGAAAGACTCCGCCGGTCTCGATGCAATCAGCGTATTTGCGGAAAATGTCCGCGAGTTGCTTCTCGCACCGCCGCTTGGACGGAAGAATATCCTCGCGATCGATCCCGGATTTCGTACCGGCTGCAAGGTTGTCTGTCTCGACAAGGAAGCAAGGCTTCAGGAGCATACAGCGATATTCCCGCATGGCTCGGATAAGCAACGCCAAGATGCCGCAGTCGAAATCGAGGCGCTTATCGAGAGACACAAGATCACCGTGATCGCCATCGGTAATGGCACAGCAGGCCGCGAAACAGAACAGTTCATACGTGAGATCGGGCTGCCTGATTATATCACTGTCGAGATGGTCAACGAAGCCGGCGCATCGATCTATTCGGCGTCTGCAATCGCGCGTGAGGAATTTCCCGATCATGACATCACTGTACGCGGCGCGGTATCTATTGGCAGGCGGCTTATGGATCCACTCGCCGAACTCGTCAAGATCGACCCGAAATCTGTCGGTGTCGGGCAATACCAGCATGATGTCGATCAGTCGGCATTGAAACAATGCCTTGATGACACAGTCATCAGTTGTGTAAATCTGATCGGTGTCGATGTCAACACGGCGAGTAAAGAATTGTTGTCGTATGTGTCAGGGTTGGGACCGAAACTCGCAGAGAACATAATCGAGTATCGCAATGAGAATGGTCCGTTCAAATCGCGGCAATCGTTAAAGAAAGTCCCTCGGCTCGGCCCGAAAGCATTCGAACAGGCGGCAGGATTCCTGCGCATTGCCAACGCGAAGAATCCGCTCGACAACACGGGGATACATCCTGAGAGTTATCATATTGTCGAACAGATGGCGAAAGACCTCGGATGCAGAGTTGTCGATCTGATGGAGGATAAATCGCTGCTGGATAAGATCGATAAGGAGAAATATGTCACGGACAAGATCGGGCTGCCGACTCTTCACGATATCATCGATGAGCTTTCGCGCCCTGGACGCGATCCGCGCAGCGCATACAGATCATTCAAGTTCGATGATCGCGTCAATTCCATCAATGATCTTAAAGTCGGCATGAAGTTGCCGGGTATCGTGACGAATGTCACGCATTTCGGCGCGTTTGTCGATATTGGAGTGCATCAGGACGGACTAGTGCATATTTCGGAACTCTCCGACAGCTTCGTTAAAGACCCGACTGCGATTGTAAAAGTCAACCAGCATGTCACCGTCAAAGTCCTCGAAGTCGATCTGGATCGGAAGAGGGTTGCGTTGACGATGAGAGGATAATTTGTATATTGCAGGTCGTTAAATCCCCGTCATTCCTGCGCAGGCAGGAATCCATCCTAACTATAACGCATTTAATGGATTC
>JAJRZO010000203.1 GCA_024275215.1 Candidatus Zixiibacteriota bacterium
AACGGCGCTGTCAGCGGCGGTGTCGGAGTCAATGACTACCCGATCGTATTCAACACGGGTCAGGTGATGATTGGCTGGAATTCGCTCTATAGCGAGACGGGCGAGTCGAAATATCTCGAATATTCCCGCCGCGCCGCGAACTGGCTCGCCGATATTCAGGACGATGACGGCAAATGGAGCAGGCATACCTATCTCGATCAGCCTCACGCATATCATACGAGGGTGGCATGGCCGATGCTCGAAGTCGCCGAATTGTACGGAGATGATCGTCTTCGCGATTCTGCGATTCGTCATATCGAGTGGGTAGTAAATCATGCCTCAATAAACGGCTGGATCGATGGTATGGCGTTCTCTGATAGTGAGATGCCGCTCACACATACAATCTCTTACACGATACGTGGTCTTCTCGAATCTCTGAAATATCTGTCAGGCGAGCTTCGTGAGCGTGTGGAAGCAATCGTTATGAAAGCATCTGAAAATCTGATGAAACGCTACGAATTGCGTAAGAGTGACCCATACTCGATGCCGAAGTATATGCCTGCACGGCTTAATAATCGTTTCAGATCTGAAGCGGATTACTCATGCCTGACAGGAAATTGTCAGATCGCGTTAATCTGGATGAAAATCCATGAATCAACAAATGATGCTCGCTATCTGAATTCGGCGTTGAAAATTCTGGATCAGGTGAAATTCACTCAGTCGCTCGACTCATCGAATCCGGGTGTGCGAGGTGGTATCGCCGGATCGTATCCGATCTGGGGAGAATATGTAACTTACACATATCCAAACTGGGCGGCAAAATTTTTTGCCGATGCGATAATGCTGCAGGAATCGATCATGCGGCAACTTGAGGTTATCGACAAATGAGAATCGGGATCACAACTGATTCGTCACGGAATCCCTATGCCGCGGCGCTAATTCTTGCTCTATCAGACGCAGGTGTGACTCCCGTCTCTTTGATATCGACAGAGAAATCGGCAAATGTGAAACTCATTCGAGAGCTTAAAAATAACGGGGTTAGTGCTGTCGTTTCCAAAGTATCCGACAGGTTTATGTCACATGCGAATAACCAACAAATTTCAAATACGAATCTCGTTGATCTCTGTTGTAAAAAACAAATAGACATGAAGCGTTTCACAAGTGTGAACAAATGGGAGACGGTTCAATATGTGAGAGAATACGGGCTCGATGTTTTGATAAATGCCGGTGGCGGTATATTCAGAAAAGCTATCGTTGAAGCGCCAATCATGGGCATCCTGAATGCTCACATGGGTCCGTTGCCGGAAATCCGGGGAATGAATGCGCTTGAGTGGAGCCTGTATCTCGGTATGAAACCGGGAGTGACTCTTCATTTCATAGATACCGGCATCGACACCGGCGATATTCTCCTTTTCCGTGAAATTGAAATCGAATCTGATGATACGATAGAATCGCTCCGTATGAAATCGCTGGATGTGAGTGTTGGAATCATGGTCGAGGGGATACTTGGGTTTGTCGATGGCTCGCTTGAACGACAACCTCAGCGACCCAATGACGGCAAGCAGTATTTCGTGATGCACGAACGACTCAAGAGAATAGTGCAAAGAAGGATCAGCGCAGATTCGTCACCCATATCCGCTTCGGATGACAAGTCCGACAACCAACTATCGCTTCTTTAATCCCTCCCTACTGGATATATGGATTTGTCAACTGTCCGATAAACAATATCGATCCTGACTGTCGTTCACAAATAGCGAAGAGGAATGGCCTGTTCGCGCAAAACTCGATGGGAGGAACACTGGTTTCAGTGAATTCGACTGATGTTACAGCAGCCGCCTCGGTTCCAAACTCCCCTACTCTGATGAATGTCTTGTGTTTCACTTCGCTCACAAAAATCTGAGTGGTTCTGGTGATTCTCCTGAAATCAGCCCTGTAACGATCGAATGCTATATTCATTCCAAGAGCCGAAAGATTGTCATTGAGTGTCTTATCTAATTCAAAACTAAATCTTGGAATCTGGACAAGTAATGATGATTTACTCATGGAACTAATAATCGAGTTCCATTCTTCATTATCGAGTCGCGACACGACATCAGCGAGTTCAACCCCATTGTTCGGCAGAACAAATACCATGCTGAAATCACCATCGCCGTACGGCAGTTCCACCGCTTTGAATTCATCAGTAAAAACATGCGGCACCACAATTCTGTTTTTCATCATCGCGCATGGGACATGGAAACTGTCAGTTATAAAGAAGTTTGTTATTTCTGTGTGTGATGAATCAAATGGTGTTGTCCATTCAGCATTGAAGTAGACAGCATTGATGAGATACATGACGACATCTTCTGAGATGTCATCTAAGATTTCCTCTATTTTCCCATTTGTCTTTTCGTTGACCCAGGCATTGATAGTATCAACAGTCGATGGATCAGCGAAATCGAGTTGACGGACTGTGGCGTCGAAGAAACTCCGATTGATATCCAGGAATTCCTGCTCGATATCGAAACCGGATTTTGCCCAGATCGAGTTAGCAATTCCAAGCTTAACCTTCGGGTCGAGCGATCCGAGGAAATCAATCAGATTGCGATAACTCTTATTTATTTCATCTTCCGTCAACCCTGAGAATTCGAGCGTCTCCCGCATATCCTGAAAGGTTTTCCCCACCGCACCATTCAACGCCATACCGAGCGCCATCGAAACAGATAGCGGTGAAATAAGAATATTCGAGTCAGGAGCGTCACTGGTTACACTCTTGAAAAGCTTGAAACCAAACCCATTGCTGCTTTGCGCGAGATGCTTGTCACCAAGGGAAAGACCACGCAACGGTAAGGAAGGGGAGTCATTGGGTGGTGTCAGCTTTTCGGAACAACTCAACGCCAGTAGAACCATTCCAATCGCAATCACAATGGATATTGTTTTTTTCATAGCCATTCTTCCTTGCTTGAGACATAGTATGATTTACCATGTGCTCTATT
>JAJRZO010000204.1 GCA_024275215.1 Candidatus Zixiibacteriota bacterium
AGAAACGCATACGACTTCTCCCCGATGATTTCATTCTCCGCAGGATTAACAGGAATAATCCTGAAGCCTTTCGATTGCAGAAATCTCGCCACCAGATTCGACTCGCGATCCACCTTGCTCGACAGACCTACGATTGCAACAGTCTTCGACTTGTTTAATAACCGTAGAATCTCATCGTTAGAAGGATTCGAGAAAGCCATTATTTACTCCAGTATCCTGCTTAGTCTTTCATCGAACACCTTTTTCGGCACTGCTCCGACGATCTGATCGACAACTTCGCCATTCTTAAAGAAAAGCAAAGATGGGATGCTCATGATTCCATACTGAGTAGCAATTTTAGTGTTCGAATCGACGTCGAGCTTCGCGACTTTCAGTTTGCCTTCATGCTCTTTTCCGAGTTCCTCGACAATTGGCGCCACCATCTTGCATGGTCCGCACCATTCAGCCCAAAAGTCCACAAGCACCGGAATATCCGATTTCAAGACTTCAGCTTCAAATGTCTCATCTGTTACTGCCGCAGCCATAGTTCCTCCTGCAATAACCAAAGTTAGTTTAGCATTCTATAAGCAATCAAACCTGCCGGAATAGAACCATACGAGAGCAGTTTGTCATGAAAAGCTCCCGGATTGAAATCCTTCCCGGCATTTTTCATATATTCTTCTCTCAATTTCATCAACTCGATTTTCCCCGCTAAATAACTCATCGGCTGAGTCGGGTCTGAGTGTACCTTTTCACTTCCGATATCGCACTGCCCTCCTCGACCCTTACGACATCGACAAGCATCTTTACTGCTTCCTGAAAACCCATATTCCCCCTGTGAAGTTCCACATCAATTACAACTACGCACGCCCTCGAGGGGATTGCAAATACCAAAACCGAGGACTCTATCCATTATGTTACCGAGATCGTCATATTATTTGCTGCTTTAACATAAGAATTTATTGACTGGCCAATAGGCTTATTCTACCGCCACAGCTTGACGTTTTCGGTTTTCTGCAAACTGGCGAGCCTGTAACAGGAATGCTTCGAGTCGGATCACCTCGTTCTTGTCCTCGAGCCCTTCATAAGCCAGATTCAACCATGGGAGCTTGTTGCAATCCTCCTGTATCTTTCTCGATATCGAAGTCACGATTGTGCCGGGCATGCAATTTAGCGGGAATGTGTTTATGATTCCTGATGCTCCCCGATGGTAGTAATCGATCGCCTTGCCGATAGAGAGAATCGCCTCACCTGAGAACGAAACATCCATATATGGTTCAGCCAGCCTGATCAGTTTTTCCACAGGAGCTTCATGAGCAGTCGGTACTTCGGGCAGGAGAACATCGGCGAGATGCTTCTCTGATCGCTTCTGAATCTTGTCCTTGATGAAGCTGCCGAGGAATTGCCTGAGATTGCCATCGCTCTTGACTTTCAACTTGTGAGTGAAGTTCGTATAGAAAATCCACTCTGAGATCGGAGCAAGCCACACCTCAGCGCCGAGTTCTTCCAGGCGTTCAATCAGGTAATTATTCGAGAATCTGTTCGAGCGCAGGAATATTTCTCCGACAACCGCGATCACAGGTTTTCCAGCGCTGCCGTTTCTTTTGAGGCGCCTGAAGTCAGTCAGCGCAGAGAAAAGGATTTTCGACGGATCACCATGTTGTTTAATGGCGTCAGCAAGAATATAGAGATATCGTCGATACAGATTGGCGCATTCCGCGCGGTCAATGACATACGGACTGGTTCGCCTCATCAGCTTGTACAATAGATCTGTCGCTACAATCGAAGTCCACGCTATCCGCATAAACTGCGAAGATGAGAACGGGAAATCCTCGTATGCGTTCTCCGAATCAGGAGAATATATAGGCACTTGATCGTAGCCGAGTCTGTCAAGCACTGTCCTCTGCAGGAGATGATACTGGCCAAATCGGCATGGCCCGCCCGCTGATGGCATAAAGAAAGCAGACTTATTGGGATCGAATTCAGGTTCCTTGATTTTCCTGACAAGATCACCCATCGTAACCTGACAAGGGAAACACTCTTTTCCGCTGGTAAATTTCTTGCCCAAATCAAGGCTGTCATGGTCGGGTTCAGGTAGCGCCTCGGCTGGAGTGCCGCATGCTTCCATCGCGGCAGCAAGCGCGATTGCATGATCCGACATATATGGAACATACACTTTGCGTCCATTTCCGTTCATCGGCCGGGACAATGCGGCAACAGGCGCTACATCCTTCGTACGATACGATTTGAGGCTGTCGAGAAACGCTTCGAGTCTCGTAACAGCTCCGGCATCCGCTGAATGCTCATCGATTTCAATCTGGAGAAACGGCTTACCCTCCATCTTTCTGGTAAAGAAATGCGTGATGAAAGAATCCGGACCGCATCCGAAACTTGTGATATAGACAGCATAGATGTTCTCGCGCTGACGTATGAAATCAGCCGCGGCAAGAATGCGCTGGCCGAAACGCCAGTACATATTACGATTTTCGATCTCAGGAAGATACTCGGATAAAGGGAGAAAATCCATCGGAATAACCGGCACTCCGAGTTCGCGCAATTTCTGCGGGATTTCGAGAGAAAGCTTATTGTCGCAGCCATTGTATGGCCTTGAGACTATGCAAACAGCCTTCTCGTCAGGACCTAGAGAATCGAGAAACTTTGCGCCCGCCTCCTGACACTTTCGATAGAATTCCTTTTGGGATTCAACCGCCTTAGCGATTGCACTGTGATACTCATCTTCACCCAAATCAAATTCTTTCTCGAGTTCCCGAAGTTTCTCAACGAGAAAATCTTTGTCCATACGCAGGCTCACCGGGAACGACAGCAGCTTTATCCCCGACGATGACAGATCGATATTGGCTTTTACATTGTATGGGATTGCCTGAATATATGGACACAAATAGCTGTGCTCATGAGGCGAGTCATCATCGTGGACATTGATCATACTCGGCAGGAAGATGTAGTCAACCTGCCTGTTGATCAGATCGATTATGTGACCGAATGTCACCTTGATCGGGAAACATGTCTCCGACGAAAAATGTTCGAGACTGTCCTCGATTACCCTCTGATTAGTGATCGGCGACAGAGTAGTCCTGAAACCGAGCGACCTGAAGAAACCTGACCAGAATGGATAAAGCTCATGGAATACCAATACGCGCGGGATACCGATCGTGACATTCTTTCTCGCCTCGATATTCGGTCTCTTGAAACCTGCATACAGGAATTTCTCCCGCTGCCTGAACAAGTCAATGCCTTCAACTTCCTTCTTCGTCTGATCGACATCGTATTTCTCGCAGCGTGAACCATAGAACAGTGGCTCTTCGCCTTCAATCAGAACCTGCCTGATCTCGCACATATTTGAGCAGTCATCGCAAACGAAACTTTCGATTGTGTATTTCTTTTTAGAAAGATCGAATCCCTTGAACCTGCTCTGTTCTGTCTGGATTTCATTTCTCGCAAGAATGGCAGAGCCTATCGCACCTGTAACATCATGATGAGGCGGAACTGTTACCGGTCGACCGACAGTCTTCTCGAAAGCCGCGACCACAGCTTTGTTCCATGCTACCCCGCCCTGAAAGAAAATATGCTTGCCGACTCTGCGATCCTGTACAACTTTCGTCAGGTAGTTGTTTACAATGGAATATGCAAGTCCTGCGATCAGATCATCCTTGTTGGCTCCCGATTGCTGGTGCGACACCAAATCGGATTCCATGAACACCGTGCAACGCTCGCCGCACCCGACGGGACAGCTTGCGCCAAGCGCCCTGTCGCCGAATTCTTCTTCAATCTTGATATCAAGTTTTTCAGCCTGTTCCTGCAGGAACGAACCCGTTCCTGCCGCGCATGCCTTGTTCATCTCGAAATCTATCACAACGCAGTTGTCGATGGAAATATACTTGGAATCCTGACCACCGATTTCGAAGATCGTATCGACTCGCGGATCGATGGCGATTGCGGCCGTCGCCTGAGCGGTTATTTCATTTCTTACGACATCAGCTCCGACGAAGTCACCGACAAGATACCGTCCCGACCCTGTGGTTCCGCAGGCGAGAATTTTAACACGACCGGCGAGTTCATCACCAACTTCTTTCAGACCGCGCTGTACAGCCTGAAGAGGTCGTCCGGCTGTCATCAGGTATCGTCTCGCTAAAACATTGTTGTCCTTGTCGATCACGACGACATTCGTTGAAAGCGATCCGACATCAATACCGAGGTAACCGGTTCTGATCTCCTCCGACAATTCACTTTTAGCAGATGTAATATCATAATATTTCGAGTCCGGATATTCATACGACAGCCGTTCGGCTGATGATGCTCTGCCGGAACTTGTCCCGCTCCGCTTGAAATCCGCATGCAGGCTGAACAGCGCAGGGTTGTCGTTTCTTGCCGCATAAATTGCCGCGCCATAAGCAGGCATCAGCTTGTGCATCTCAGGAACAATCAATTCTCCGGGTTTGAGATCGAGTATATCCTCGAACGCCCTTATCATTCCCTTGTTAGCGGCGACACCACCCTGAAAACTTATCGGCTTGTTGAATTTCTTGCCTTTCGCAATCGCCGACTTGAAATTCCTCGCCACTGCGTAGCACAGTCCCGCAACAATATCATAATCAGGCGTGGCAATCTGTTGCAGATGTATCATATCAGACTTTGCAAATACCGAGCATCGTCCCGCTATCCGGGGCGGATGCTTGGATTTTATCGCAAGGTCGCCAAATTCATCTTCAATAGACAGATTCAACCTCGATGCCTGCTGATCTAAAAATGATCCTGTTCCAGCGGCACAAAGCGAGTTCATCGCAAGGTCTTCGAGCAACAGTTTCCCGGATGTTATATCCCGCCTGACCGAGATCAGCTTGGAATCTTCACCACCCATCTCGATAATCGTCTGCACATCGGGGAGAAGCTTCTGATTTGCTGCAAGGCTCGCGAGTACTTCGTTGACGAAATCGCCGCCGAGACAATCCTGCGCCAATCTTCCGCCCGATCCGGTGAAACAGATCGCACCAAAATCCTCGGCTGGTATCTTGTCAAATATTTCAGCAATCGCGTTCTGCAGCACATCCACCGGCTGGCCGGAAACGCGAGTATATTTAGAATAAGTTACTGAATATGAATCAGTTATAACGACTGCTTTAAGAGCGACAGATCCGATGTCAAGTCCAAGGAAGTATTTCAAAGGAACTCCTTTTCCCATCATTAAGGCTCCAATATACTGCTACACTTTTCAAACGCAAACCAATTTTGTCCATGAGACAATGCCCATATTATGGCTTTTACGTAGAATTAGACGATATTGTTGGATAAAAACCCGATATCACTCATTCCAAACATATTCAAACAAAAGAAATGACAGCGTAATTACCACGATTGGATATGCAATCAACACTTTGAGGTATCCCCACATCTCATCACCGCCTTTGAAGGCGATTTCTGTAGCGGCAATCGACGGAAGAAGCACGGGCAACAGAAGCGGGAACGACAAGACTGCAAAAAGAGCACCTTTCACAGTTGCCTTTGAGACCATTGCCGCGATGATTGTGGTTGCCGATGCCAGTCCGAACGATCCGAGTGCCATGCACAGGACAAATCGCAACAATGACTGAGGTGACACATCCATCAAGACAATATAGAGCGGAATCAGAATCACAAGCAGGAACGCAAGTAGCAATATGCTGAAAACAAGCTTGCCGACGAACACGACACTCGGAGCAGCGAAAACTCTCAGGGTTTGCGCTGTTCTCGATTCCTCCTCTCTGATGAAACTTGAAGCAAGCGCCTGCATAGATGAAAACAGTATAATTATCCAGATCAGCGACGCGTGCATCGATGGCGACAGCAATTCCTGTCCTGCGGTAAGCCCGACAACGACCAGCGTGATAATCGCAAAGAGCACGAGCGCATTGAGACCATACCGTGTGCGAAGTTCACAGCGAACATCCTTCACAACCAGCGCAATTACTGAGTTAACCCAAAGTGACAATCCGGCCTCCAAGACTCACTTCGTCATTCTCATTCGTAGCGAAGATCAATATGCCATCTGCTTTATGCTGATCCATAATCTCGTACACAACCTTCCGCCCGTCATCATCGAGGTTCGATGTCGGCTCGTCGAGCAATAATAACTCCGGTCTGGTGATAGTCGCCGCCGCAAGTTTCAGGCGTTGTTTCATGCCGGAGGAATAGGCGCCATACATGTCGTTCCCTCTGTTGTGCAGGCCGACACGGTCAAGATACGATTCGATCTGAGTATGACTCATCTTCATGCCGGATACTCTGGTCAGGAATTCCAGATTCTCAATGCCTGTCAGGTCGTCATAAAGTTCAGCTTCAGGAGAGACAAGCCGTATATGCTTTCTGTGCGATTCTGAATCGATGTCCTGTCCGGCAATCGAAAGCCTTATATCGCCCTTTATTGGTCTGAGCAATCCGGCGATGATCTTCAGGAGTGTAGACTTGCCTGAGCCATTGTGACCAGTTATACAGATCGATTCGCCAGACTGACAGTCAAATCCGATATTCGTGAGAACTCGCCGTACACCATATCGATGAGTGATGCCATCGACTTCGAGCGTGACTCTGTTGCGATCAATCTTTTCCACGGTGACAAGTTATCAGATTAACATCGAGGGTCAACAAATTTGATGTCAAGGCAAAATAGAAATGTCCTATTCGTGTGCGGTGTCGGGAACCCTTGTGTGCGGTGTCGGGAATCCTTTCCCGACACCATGATTTGCAAGGAAAGGATTCCTGACGGCGCACGAGGGACTGTCATGCCGGACTTGATCCGGCATCCATCTTCATAGTTGGAACACAAAAAGAATTCTAATTTATGATATGCCCGATGCGATGCCACTGAACGCGTTTATTGAAATGTGTGATATTATAAGCAAGTGATTCCAAAACTGTCATCGGATGTCCCCAATCGACTTCAGGAGCGGTGCTGTCCGGCGCCCATGAAAAATGCACAATCATCGCTTCACCGAGAATATTCTCTCGCGGCACAAATCCCCAGAATCGCGAATCATACGATCTGTCACGGTTGTCACCCATCATAAAATACTGCCCATCCGGCACAGTTACAGGTCCGAAATTGTCGCGGGCGCCATCGATTGCCGAGCGTGGTTTGATATATTTGTCGGTATGTTTGGAATCTACAGGATCCCTTACAAGCTCACCATCGACATAGACGCGCTTATTCCTGATCTCAACAGTCTGTCCCGGACCGGCGATACACCGCTTGATATAATTTATCTCAGGGTTGCCCGGGAATTTGAAGATGATTATATCCCCCGGCTCAGGGTCAGCTAATGCGGGAAGTTTGAGAGGAAGAAGAGGAACCTTGGCGCCATAGATAAACTTGTTTCCAAGAATGAAGTCGCCTGTCATCAGTGTGTTTTCCATCGATCCCGACGGTATGTTGTAAGCCTCAACAAGCGATGTCTTGATAATCAGGGCAATAATAAGCGCACTGCCGAACAGTTTCACATATTCCCAGATTACTCTCTTAGTAGATTTCAAAGTCACTTTTTCTGAAGTAATATCATCTGTCATGTCAACATCATTCCCTGCGCCCGGAGTCTGTTGTATCCACTGTCATGTATTCTTATCTAATAATACTCTATGTGAGACAATATGTTTCACTTTGCTGAGACGATCAGGATATCCAACGGCCAAGCCGTTCCCATCTCATTCTCTTATAGAAATGAAGGAAATTGTACACAACACTCTTAAACAAGCTGAGCGGTCGACTTATCGAAACATCGGGAGCTTTCGGGTCTTCTCCCCACGACAGGTACAAGAACAGAGCTTTGCCGAGGATATTCTCCCTCGGAACATATCCCCAGAATCTGGAGTCATACGAAAAATCCCTGTTGTCGCCCATCATAAAGTACTGCCCCTGCGGGACTGTGACCGGACCGTAGTTGTCACGCAAACCCCGCGGAGAACTGCGAGGGATTATCGACTTATCACCATGAATAGCAAAAGATGAATCGTTGTATATCCTGCCGTCAACATAGACGATCTTATTCTTTACCTCCACCACCTGTCCCGGTCCCGCAATACACCTTTTGACGTAGTTCACACTCGGATCCCTGGGAAATTTGAAAATCACAATATCTCCCTGCCGCGGATCCCTGATTCCGGGGACATGGATACCCAGCAATGGAATTTCCGAACCGTATATGAACTTGTTCGCCAGGAGAAAATCTCCGATCAGAATCGTGTTCTCCATCGAACCTGTCGGAACCCTGTAGCCCTCAATCACGAAGTGCTTTATTGGCAATACAAGTAGAAACGCAATTACAAGAGACTTGACATACGAAAATGTCTCACCTGCGAATCCTTTACGAGGTTTTGCCTTTGAAGAAGACTTGCTGTGTGATTTTTTCTTCGCTGCCATCTGGCGAAACTAATCAATTCAAATTGTCAGCGCAATATCCAAATCCTGGATATGATTCACTATTGCGACAACCAGCGAGCGATGTCGTTGTATGTGATGAACACCATCAGGATAAGCAAAAATGCCAGCCCGACCTGCTGAACAAGAGCGCGTTGTTTCAGACTCAGAGGCTTTCGCCTGAAAACTTCGATTCCAAGAAACACGAGATGCCCACCGTCAAGAACCGGTATCGGTAGAATATTGAGAATCGCAAGATTCACCGACAGCATTGCTATGAATTCAAACAAAGCGGAGACGCCGATCCTCGCCGCTTTACCGGAGACCTCCGCAATGAACAATGGCCCGCCTATCATCTTTGGCGAGACCTGTCCGGAAATCAGCTTATAAAGAAAACTGAAAATTACGCTTGTCATTTCCCAGGTTCGTTCCGCACCTCGTTGCATCGACGCAAATACTCCGACAGGTTCCCACCAGAATTTCTGCCCCACTCCAATTCTGCCAACTTCTTTCCAGCTCCCGCTCATTTCCATGACCGAATCACGGGCTGTTGTCATTGTAACCGTGTGAGTCTCTGATCCCCTCTTGATTTCCAATGTGACATTTTCGGAGATTCTCGGTGAGATTGTCTTCGAAAGTTCTTCAAAAGTAGTCACAGGCACGCCATCGATTGACAGAATCTGATCATCCGCCTGAATACCTGCGGCTTCAGCCGGGGAGTTCTCGGCGACCTGACCGATCACTACTTTATCATGGTATGTCATCAGGTCACCCTGAACAAGAAACAGAATGAAATAGATCAGAAACGCCGCCACATAATTCATCAGCGGTCCGGCAACAATCACCATCGCTCGTTTAGCGGGCGACTTGGACATAAACTCATACGGAGCGCCGGTGATCTCGGACTCGTCAGGATTCTCACCAGCCATTTTCACATAACCGCCGAGTGGGATGACAGAGATACAGTACTCGGTTTCTCCCACTCGAAATCCGATCAGTTTTGGTGGAAATCCGAGTGAAAATTTCTCGACGCGAATACCGACGCGTTTTGCAACAAGAAAATGTCCGAGTTCGTGGACAAAAATCAGAATGCCGAGAACGAATATAGTCGAAAGTATTGTGGTCATTGTTTCCCCATTATCATATTCATTACACAGACCATTCGGCAGATCCCCGCAGTTCTTTGCCGTCCATTCAGTATCGTCAATTCCTGAACGAGCATTTATGTCCGGATGTTCTCTAATTCTGACATTTTTTTGTCATACGAGTTTCCAGAACCTATTTGCTCTTAGCCGCTGGTTTGGGCCGAATGTATGCTTTCTTAATATAGATCGGCTTCAACGGAAAATCAGACAGTTTCGGATACTGTTGCTTTCCGGTAGTCTTGACCTCACCGATTTTGTGTACTACAACGAGCGACGTGGAATCAGCGACATGACCGAAAATAGTATATTTACCATCGAGAAACGGCATGGGGCGCATAGCGATATAAAACTGGCAGGACCCGCTGTTAATATCTCTCGAACGCGCCATGGCGAGTGTCCCGTCAGAATGTTTCAGCCCTGAGAACTCAGCGGGCACACTCCAGGGCCCCTTGCCGGAACCGTCGCCTTTGGGATCGCCTCCCTGTATCAACACTTCTTTGATAACCCTGTGAAATGTCAGCGAATCATAGAAGCCCATGTTGATTAGCTTAGCAAAACTTGTAACATGCTTCGGGGCTACATCGGGATACAGGTCGAGGACAATATCGCCGAATGATGTTGACAGAACCGCTTGTGAATCGGCATACGCTTCAGCATTGTTTCCGAGTGTATCGGCAGACTGTGCTGCACAAACAGTCACAAAGATGGAAAAGACGGCAAGCTGCAATATAACTCGCATTGAAAAACCTCCTGTCTGGCGCTAATTTACCCCAGCCTGCACAAAGTGTCAATGATGAACTGTCGGGAGGAACAGCAAGACTTCGCAGAAGTCGGGGACTCCTGCGATTCCTGCAAGAATTGCGGGAACTGGATTTCCGCCTTCACGGAAATGACGAAAAATGCGGCATTCGTCATACCGGATTTGATCAGGCATCCAGAAGTGAATTGCGGATACCGACATGGTATTATTCAGAATGCTTTAATCAACCGCTCGGCATACTCGCGTCTGGTGCGTCGATAGACCTCAGGATCGCGGTCGAGCGCGGAAAGCCTGCCTTCGCTCTCCCACTCGCGAAAGATTTCAAGCATTCGACTCTTGCCACGCACACTCAGACCGTGCTTGACCTCGTCATGATCCGGCTTAAGCATACAATCAAAAAGTTGCCCAATGCCTTTTACATCTCGTTTACTCGCGAGATCAAGCAGAACTTCGCTGCTGTCCGGGGTCGAGAGGATGTCAATGGAAGCCTCTACAGTATCGGCAATATCCGGTTCGATTCCCTGCGCTCTCATTGCAACTATATCGCCAAGAGCTTCACGGGCGCGCATTTGCGCAAGAGCGAACGATGCTTTTGACCTGACAAGGCGATGTTCATCGCTGAGTGACTTCCGAAGCGCATTAACAGCATCGGTATTGCCGGTAAAACCTCTCAATACGACACATGCCTGACTGCGAACATTGAAATCGGGGTCTTTTTCGAGGTGTTTAATAGCTGATCTCAGGACGTCATCATTACGGAATCTGGAAAGGCGCGACATTGCTTCTGCGCGCGTAAATCCATTCGGATCAGACAAGGCGAGAATCAGACCTCGGTAATTGCCTGACAACTGCATGCTTCTGAGTTCATCAATGCTGTACGTCATGCTCTCCCAGATTCTCGTTTCTAAGACATGATGCCACTTCGTCTGCTATTAGAACTATCGGCATGATAGATAATATTGTTTACAATCGAAACAGATGAAGTCCAGTTTAATTTGTAACTCATTGAAATTAGTAGCCCGCCCTTCGCCGCGCTTTGGGTGGGGAATCGATTTACTCTCCACAATTGCAGATATATAGCAAAGGCCGCATCAAAAAGATGCGGCCTTTATTATTTGAAATTAACCGGAGTTCGTACAAACGATCAGGTCGGAATTTTCTCTCCGGCAATTTTGAGTCTGTTCTCAGCACGTCTGAGCGATTCCTGCGCTCGCTCGATATCTATATCTGACGATTTCAATCCGATGCGTTGCTTTGCCCGCTGATAAGCAGACCGCGCCCGTTCAACATCGATCTCTTCGACGAACTCGACAGATTCCGCAAGTATCGTCGCTATGTTGTCGGAGACTTCAAGAAATCCACCCGATATTGCAGCGATCAGTTGTTTTTGTTCAGATTCGGTGATCGTGATCTTACCCGGTTTCAGCGAGGTAATCAGCGGGGCATGATGCGACAACACACCAAGATATCCGTCAGTGCCCGGCACCACAACGCCCTTGACTTCTTTTTCGTACAAAACTCGCTCAGGCGATACTATCGACAGCTTAAACATGCGTTACGCCTTTTTCATTTTTTCAGCACGTTCCAACACTTCGTCAAGCCCGCCAGCCATATAGAATGCCTGCTCCGGAATATCATCACAGTTTCCATCGACAAGCTCCTTGAAGCCGGCGACAGTATCAGCAATCTTTACATAGCGACCTTCACGACCCGTAAACTGCTCCGCTACGAAAAACGGCTGAGACAGGAACTTCTGGATCCGGCGAGCGCGCGCCACAACGAGCTTGTCCTCCTCAGAAAGTTCATCAATACCGAGAATGGCGATAATATCCTGGAGGTCTTTATATCGCTGCAATGTAACCTGTACCCGTCGTGCAACATCGTAATGTTCCTGTCCGACAATTCCCGGATCAAGAATTCTCGATGTGGAATCGAGCGGATCAACAGCAGGATAAATGCCAAGCTCGGCAATCTGACGTGAAAGCACTGAGGTGGCGTCGAGATGCGCGAATGTCGTAGCCGGAGCCGGGTCTGTCAAGTCGTCAGCAGGTACATAGATCGCCTGAACTGACGTAATCGAACCGGATTTTGTCGATGTGATTCGCTCCTGAAGAGCTCCCATCTCAGTACCAAGTGTCGGCTGATAACCGACCGCTGACGGCATTCTTCCGAGAAGAGCAGACACTTCGGAACCAGCCTGTACAAATCGGAAAATGTTATCGACAAACAGCAGCACATCCTGGTGCATTTCATCACGGAAATATTCCGCCATAGTCAGACCGGACAGCCCCACACGCAGACGTGCGCCCGGAGGTTCGTTCATCTGACCGTAGCACATACAGGTCTTCGCCAAAACTCCCGACTCTTTCATTTCAAGCCAGAGATCGTTACCCTCACGGGTACGCTCACCGACGCCGCAGAACACCGAATAGCCGCCATGCTCCTGAGCGATGTTACGGATCAGCTCCATGATGATAACAGTCTTGCCTACACCGGCGCCGCCGAACAGACCGACCTTACCACCTTTCACGTATGGTTCGAGCAGGTCAACAACCTTGATGCCTGTCTCGAACTGTTCAGTCTTTGTGTCCTGTTCAACGAATGTGGGGGCGGGACGATGAATCGGCAATCTCTTCGCCCCCTCGGGGACGGGGTCAAGCTTGTCAATCGGCTCACCGAGAAGGTTGAAAATCCTACCAAGTGTAAACTCACCGACCGGCACTGAAATCGGGGCGCCTGTATCCTCAGCCTTCATACCACGTACGAGACCATCAGTCGAGGACATCGAAACACACCTGACCACATTGTCGCCAATGTGCATTGCGGCTTCCACCGTCAGGTCGATATTGTTCTCCTTGTCGACTATCTTGATCGCATTGAGAATATTGGGCAGATTATCCGAATCGAACTCACAGTCAACCGTAGGCCCGATAACCTGAACAACCTTTCCAATCTTGCCAGCTACTTTCGTGTCAGCTTGTGCGGCCATAGAAAACCTCTATGTTAAAAAACATCTTTTTTCACAACTCACGATCGTTACAGACGATCGGAACCATCTATCCCTCCAGCGCTTCCGCGCCCGAAACAATCTCCAGAAGATCTTTCGTGATCGCGGCCTGACGCGCTTTGTTCATCACAAGAGTGAGATCATCAATCATCTCACCGGCATTTTTCGTCGCAGCACCCATCGCGATCATTCGTGTGCCATGCTCCGATGCCAAAGCATCAGCCATGCACATCTGCATCACGGTCTGAGCATATTTCGGCAGCAGGTCAGAGTATATCGAAACGGCATCAGGTTCAAAAATGTACTCCTTTGCCGACTCTACAGCATCTTCAGCACTGAAATCCTGCACGATAGGAAGGAATTGTTTCAATGTGATTTTGTATGTCGCCATCGAAAGGAATGCCGTATACAGAAGCATTACTCTATCGACTTCTCCCGAGACAAATTTCTGGGTTGCCAACCGTGTCATCTCCCTGACCTTAGCCAGATTCATATCGCCGGAAAAGTCAGTGAATGAACCGACAACGGGGAACTCACCTCGTTTGAAATGGTCAAGGGACTTCTTGCCCACACAAACATATTCCAACGTGTCAGGAGTATAGTCCTCCGCGAACTTATCCGCTCTCCGAAGCAGGTTGGAATTGTATGACCCGCAAAATCCGCGATCCGATGCGAACACAACAATCGCGGTCTTTTTCACTTCGCGCTCATCGAAAAACGGATGCGAGACCTGCCCTGACTCCGAAGACAGATGACCAAGCATCTCCACCATTTTCTCGGCGTACGGTCTGTATGATTCGATGCGCTGCTGCGCACGGCGCAACTTAGCCGCCGCGACCATTTCCATCGCCTTCGTTATCTGCTTGGTCGATTCAACCGCGCGAATACGTTTTTTCAGGTCTCTGATCGTCGCCATACGATATTCTCTTCCTAACGACTATTAGTCTGAAGTCTCAAATTTCGATG
>JAJRZO010000205.1 GCA_024275215.1 Candidatus Zixiibacteriota bacterium
AATACTCAATTCCACTCCCTATATACTCAATAGACATTCCGGTCTTTGCATAGAACGGATTCGGGAGCAGATCACCAAAATAGACGAGCTTGAACACAAGGTACGGAATGAGAAGCCCCACATAGCTCGCCGTATATATCATAAGTGATTTTGTCTCCGACTTGGTTATGAATAGTCGATAGATAAAAATTATCCCGAACAACAAACCGCCTTCGGGTCTGGTCAGGGTAGCAACAATTAGTACGAATGGCGTCAAAGCAGGCTTTCGTAGTTCTGTATAAAGAACCAACGATGTGAGAAACACGAACATGCCCGTTTCGAGTCCGCCTATCACCCAGTAAGAAAGAGCGCCATTCGCAGCAAGAAACAGAGGAGGTATCAACGAAACAAACCATCGTTTCCGGTCGGAGAATTCGCGTCCCATCAGCCAGGCAAGCGCTACAGTGCCCGCGCCAAACGCCACACCGAGAATCTTTGAAACAGCGATGATCGGAAGTTTCAGAAGGGCAGCAAGTGAAAGCAACATGATCCAGAGGAAGTTCGTGTATCCCTCCACACGCTCACCGATATTGAATACCAGCCCGTGCCCTTCCACGAAATTCTCGACATAGCGATATGATATGTATGCGTCATCCTGAGTGAAATTCAGAGATATTGAATGATAAACAAATCCTGCAAGAATCAGAAGAAGCAGTACGCCCTCTTTGGGGTCTAATTTGCGCAGATTACTCATGCGCCAAAGATATGAACCATAGCGAAGTTATCAACCAGAAATACGTATTGAATTCATCACACTCTGGCATTCTCTACATTCGCGACAGCATCGATGTCGATTTCATTGAGGAAGTCAGCCGCAGCTTCCGGTGGTGTAGGATTGATATAAAAACCTGTTCCCCACTCGAAACCGGCAATCCTCGTCAACTTCGGAAAGAGTTCAACATGCCAGTGGTACTCTTTCTCGTGCCCCTCAACCAGTGGACCTGTGTGGATAATATAGTTAAATGGCGGATCGTTGAGCGCAACCCTGAATTTCAGGAGTATCTCTTTCAGTATTGATGCAAATGCCGCATATTCTTTATCTTTCGCTCTGTCAAAATGGGTCAGGTGGCATTTAGGCAGAATCCATGTCTCGAACGGGAATCGAGCGGCAAACGGTTCTATAGCTACCATCTCTTCGTTCTGCGCAACCACTCTTACACCCTGCGACAATTCCTGATGAATAATATCACAAAAGACACATCGTTCCTTGTAGTCGTAATACAGCTTCGAGCCTTTCATCTCTTCGAGAACTCGCTTCGGTATGATCGGCGTGGCGATCAATTGGCTGTGGGCATGTTCGAGCGACGCTCCCGCAGCTTCGCCCTGGTTCTTGAAGAGCATAACATACCTGAAACGCATATCCTTTCTCAGGTCGGTTATCCGCAGACAGTATGCGTCGATTACCATTTCGATTTCGTGTACTGAGAGATCTGCAAGATCGAGATGATGATGCGGCGTTTCGATAATAACTTCGTGAGCGCCGATTCCGTTCATCTTATCGAACATCCCTTCACCTTCACGGTTCAGCTCTCCCTCGATCTTGAGAGCCGGATACTTGTTCGATATCACGCGCAAAGTCCAGCCGGGAGAATTAGGCTTCGAATTATCGGGGCGAACTGCAAATACTTCAGGAGGAGTAAGATGTTCGGAGCCGGGACAAAACGGACATAATTTCGGATCATGTGTCTTTGGACGTGCAGGAAAATCGGATGGCCTCTTTCCACGTTCGGTTGAGACAATCACCCATCTTCCAAGTACCGGATCTTTTCTTAATTCTGGCATATCTCGCTCCCATTACCCTGTGACGTTACCAGTCCCGAACTCAACAGCCGCACGGGCGTAATGCTATTCTTCACCACAGTGATACTTATCGTCCTGTTTACGTATTGTCTGAACAAACAATTCCACCAACTCTATATAACAGTCGCACGCGATTTCGCGCTCTCTTCAAAAACATGCGTGAAAACTTTCTCATCCAATTCACTGAACCTGACCCCGCGTCTTTCTGTAACTATCCTTGCGGTAGCAATCGCCTTATCCAGTCGGTACTCAGCGAAACTGCCCGAGTTTCCCCAACAGAATGGCGGGATGTACTTGTCTGTCGTCAGTCCGGCCCCGAATATATTCGTAGCAAAGCCTATTGTGATACCTGTGTTCAACATCGTTCAGATACCGGTCTTGACATGATCGCCAACGAACGATCCGACTTTTATTATCCCTGTATCGATTTGACCAAATCCGCAATCGACTTTGATATTGCCATAGTTATTTTTCAAATCCGAATTCGTCGTCATAGCTCCAAGATTGACCCACTCGCCAAGATATGCGTGACCAAGGAATCCATCATGGAATTTATTAGAGTATCCAAGAATTATCGACTCCTCTACCTCCCCACCAACTTTGCAGAATGGCCCGATAGAACACCCCTCACGAATCTTCCCGCCCACAAGCATCGTTTTCTCGCCTATATAGCATGGTCCTTCGATCCTCGTATGCGGTTCGATGACAGCTCCGGTATCAATAAAGACCGGTCCGCCACGTGCATCGATAACAACCTGACTATCAACCTTCACATCTTTGGAGATTCTGACATTTTCAGGCATATGGATTGAACAGCGGCCATCGATGAAAGCATCCGGTGAAATAAGTTCGTCGGTCATCAACGAAGTTAGTCTCGAAAAGTCTTTCGCGATCTGTTCCGGGTTCATCTGAATAAAATCCCAAATGTAACTAACTTTCCGTGCGCTGGCTTCATGCTTCGGCAGGTTTTTGATTATCTCTTTGAAATGTCCATAACCCCAGTATTTCAATTTCTCCAGATCCTCAGCTTCACCAGAACGCGGAGCAACTATCGCAGCGACAAGCGCGCCATCATCCAGCAACAGACCTGTACTATCGAACGATGAAAGCCTGTCTATCAGTTCCCGGTCTGCAATGTAGCGACCATTGATGAACAATGCCCCCCCATCGGACAATCCGGAAAAAGTGTTGCACTCGACACCGGTCTTCTGAGTTGTCAGCCCGGCAAGATGCCCGCGGACGAGGAATCGCATTTCATGCTGTGATGCAAACGCACCCCACTTCTCATGAAGAAGATCGATTCCGAGCCTGAGTTGATACACTGCGCGATTGACAGTGAGCGGGTAGAAATTCTCGTAGTCGTCATCTTCAAATATATATAGATACCTGACATTCACGTGATGTTCTCCGGATCAATACAAAACATGAATCCACATAGGCCTAAACCTGCTGTCATCTCTACAACTCGGCTTGTTTTAGATTATCCTGAAGTAATCAATAAGACTGCAACGACGCGGACGTGTGAATGTGGAAGCGCGGGTAATCCCCTCACCTGTGGTTCCGGCAATTGTCATCGAAGTATATCCTTCTCCACCGAAGCCAAGCCCTGCATAGTTCGGACCATTCTTGACAAAGATATTCCCGCCACAAATCTGAGCCATCTTGGAAAGATTCGGGAGACTGGTCGAGTGCATCACGAATGAATGATGAAACTGGTGCTCGACTATCACAGCCTTCTCCATAGCTTCATCGACCGTCCTGCATCTGACCACAGGCAATATCGGCATCATCTGTTCAGCCATCACAAGAGGATGATCCCATTCCGCTTCGAAGAATATCAGCCTGACACCGTCAGGAGGCTTGATATCAAGATGCTCAAGAATTACCGAAGCATCCTTGCCGATGAACTCCCGATTGACTGCAACATGTCGCAGCCCGTTCCCCTTCTTATCTTCAGCGATGAGCAGTTTTACTGCTCTGTCGATTTCGGTTCCGTGAAGTTCGTAGCCTCCACAATTCGACATCTCACGCCTGAGCTTTGCCGCGACAGAATCGACGACGAAAACCTCTTTCTCGTCTGTACACATAATATTGTTATCGAAAGAGGCTCCATTGATAATATGTCGCGCTGCATTGGGTATGATCGCAGTATCATCCACGACAACAGGCGGATTCCCCGGTCCGGCACAAATTGCTCTTTTGCCTGATGTCAGACCGAGACTCACAACCGCGCCGCCACCGGTAATCACGAGGATATCTATATCAGGATGGTGCATCAGATCTCGCGCAGTCTCCTGAGTAGGATCGGCGAGGACTTTGATCACCCCTTCCGGACCTCCGGCCTCACTTATCGCTTTGGAAAGCAAATCTGCAGTCTTCATGCAGACATTCTTTGCGGCGGGATGAACACAGAACACTGCGGCATTTCCGGCAGACACCATCGAAATAGAATTATTGACCACAGTAGCCACAGGATTCGTAGATGGCGTAATGACTCCAATCACACCGAACGGCGCAGGTTCGACAAGCGTCAGGCCACTGTCTCCCGAATATGAATACGGCACCAGATCTTCGACGCCCGGGGTTTTGCGCGCTTGAAGTTCGATTTTCAGTTTCTTGTCATGCGCTCTTCCCAAACCTGTTTCTGCTGCTGCCTCATTCGCAAGAGTCTCGGAATGCTGTAATGTGATCGACCGCATCGCAGCGATCAGTTCTTTTCGTTTTTCCAGCCCGAGATCAACAAGGCTGCGCTGCGCGATTCGCGCCTCTGAAGTCGCCTGATCGATCGTAGGAGATGATATATCATAGCCTGAGGATGAGAATTCTATCGGTCGAGTGAAACAGGTTGGACCTTCTGTCTGAGGAGTGGAAGATTGCCCGGAAGCAGGAGCGCCATTCGTGCCCAGTTCTCTGAGCACTTCCTGTACTATTCGTTCTACCTGATACTGGTCAGCCATATCCCTGTGACTCCAATGATTCAACTCAAAATGTATGGAATCCGGCGGGCACCTGCAAGCAAAATATGTCGAAACGTCAGAACCGCTTTGTTTCTCTTCAGGTTCTGCCTTTGTATACCCCCCTCGTCCTGATTAATTATAGCGTGAGTCCTGTAGCTCATGTCCCCCTGGGATGTGAGGAATTAAAACGTCAATCCTCGAGCAGGATTGACATGCAACGTCGCCTGGAATCAATCCTCGAACAGCTCATCCCAGGATTTTTTCTTATTCTCCGGTGTTTTCGGAACCGGCGGTTTTTTCAACAAATGAAGAAATCTCGGTTTATGATACTCGCAAAAATTAGCTTTTTCCTTGTAGCGAACCCATTCTGCGACTGCGGATTCGTTGCATCTGTGAAACGCTTCCTTGTTGTAATGAATGCAGTTGAAACAGCATTTCAACGGAGCCTCACAGTTAGGACACTCATCCTGCCGAGTTAGTTTATCCTCGACCTCGATTTCTTCTTTGCAGCTCCAGCACTTGATCTTACCAGGCATCACTCACGCTCAATCACATTATAATAGGATAACCCACACCTGCGGAACAGCAATCACACGAGATGCTGAACCATCCAGTTACAGCAATTAGAATCTGCAATTTGAATAATAGCCATCCGTTCCCAGACAGCCGCACATATCAATCACGGACGCTCAGAGCGAGATTCCGTTTTACTATTCCTCTGGCAGTTTTGTCGGGAATATGTCGTGCACGTTACTATGCGGACGCGGGATCACATGCACGCTGATCAATTCGCCGATTTTCTGAGCGGCAGCAGCGCCGGCATCGGTGGCAGCTTTGCAAGCTGCGACATCACCGCGGATTAGCGCAGTGACATATCCGCCGCCGACCTTTTCATAGCCGACAAGCGTCACCTTAGCCGCCTTAACCATCGCATCGGAAGCTTCAATCAAGGACACAAGACCTTTCGTTTCAATCATACCCAAAGCTTCCATCCGCAATCCTCCTTAGAGTCCTGTCAAACTTTTTGCACTATTGTAGCCGGAGCATCAATTTATGTCAAATAAAATCTTAGATAAATTTGTCGCGCGCAATGATTTTCGAGAGATATAAGAAAGGGGTGTCGCACAACGCTACAATCAACTTCAACAGATATGTTGTCAGGACAATTTGCAGAAGTATCCCACCCTCAAAAACGCCGACAAACGCGATCAGTGAAAAGACAATAGTATCTATCAACTGGCTGACAAGAGTCGAAGCATTGTTGCGGAGCCAGAGAAATCGACCACTCGTCTTCTTCTTCCAGAATTCAAACGCCCATATATCATGATGCTGGCTCAGCAAATATGCTATCAGACTCGCGGCAACAAGGCGCGGCATCAAATGGAACAACTCTGCGACATGCGGAAGCATAAAGTCTGATTCATGCGGAGTGAATTGAACCGCAAACTGCATCGCGATAGTAGCCCAGACCAGCGAGAAAAAACCGATCCATACTCCTTTCCTCGCAGCATGAGTACCGAAATGCTCCGAGAGAATATCAGTCGCAAGGAAAATTGTCGCATAGACGATATTCCCAAGAGTCGCCACCATCCCGAAAAGCTCAATCGTGATAACCACCTGAATGTTGCATATTATCCCCGAACATGCGATCAGAGCATACAGCCCTGTCCGCCCAAACAGACGAAATGCGAGCAGCACTGTTGAGAGATTGAATACGATAAATATGAGCCAGAGAGTCTCGTTAGTCATTCACCCGTCCTGATTTGGACGCATACAACCCGAACAAGCCCGGGTTGTCAACCGAAAACTACTCCTGAACAGAGTTCGATTCTGCAACTTATTTTGTGTAACCAGTGACAATAGGTATAGTAGCCATGTTAATGGCGCTCCTCTTGTTTTTGAAAGCACCCATCCATCGTATTCTTCTTCTCACGTGAGCGAATGT
>JAJRZO010000206.1 GCA_024275215.1 Candidatus Zixiibacteriota bacterium
ACAAGAAAAAGAAAATCATGCAGGATAAAGAACTTGCAATGAAGAATGGTCTTGTAATGCCGACGGAGGAGACCTGCGTGCGTTGTCACAATAAGAAATCCCCGACATTCAAGGGCTTTGACTTTGAGAAATACTCAAAAAACCCCAAAGCTATTCATATAATGAATACCAAGAAGGAAACAAAAGCGAAAGCAAAGAGTTGATATTGGCATCCTGCGATTGACTCTACGAATGGGCGACAGTTTTGTCGCCCGTTTTCTTTTGGAAAGAGCTTTTCTGTACTATTTGGGGAAGTAGCATCGTATATTCATGAGGAATGATGATTACCGGAGCGGAATCCGCAATGACAAAACCGACTGAAAACCTGAAATTCTTCAAGACAATTCTCAGTTCGATTGCTGATGGTGTGTTCACTGTGGACAGTGATCGCAATATCACGAGTTTCAATGTCGCTGCCGAGAGGATCACCGGCGTTCCTGCGACAAGAGCAGTTGGCAGGAAATGCTTCGAGGTGTTTCATTCGGATATTTGCGAAAAGGGCTGCCTGCTCGAAAAAACACTCAAAACTGGTGTCGAGTGTATTGATCAGCCGGTGAACATAATCAACAGTGCGGGAGACAGCATCCCGATCAGCATTTCAACGTCTGTTCTCAGAGATGATAACGGCGATGTGCTGGGTGCTGTGGAGACATTCCGTGACCTGTCGGCTATCGAGGAACTCAGGAAAGCACTGAAGAAGAGTTATACATTCGAGGATATAATATCCAAAAGTCCGATCATTCACAAATTGTTCGCGATTCTTCCCGATGTCGCTGAAAGCGAAAGCACTGTATTGATTCAGGGACCGTCGGGATCGGGTAAAGAACTCTTTGCACGAGCGATCCATAATCTGAGTCCGCGAAAATCGGGACCGTATGTTGTAATCAACTGTGGAACACTGCCGCCGCAATTATTCGAATCGGAAATATTCGGGTATCTGAAAGGCGCTTTCACCGATGCCAGGCGTGACAGGAGTGGAAAACTTGCCGCTGCCGAGGGTGGGACTGTTTTGCTCGATGAAGTAAGCGAATTGCCGCTCCCGACTCAGGTCAAGCTGCTCAGGCTGCTTCAACAGCGTGAATATGAACCATTAGGATCGGCGACACCCGTCAAAGCTGACATCAGGGTTGTCGCTGCATCCAATCGCGATTTGCAGGAACTTGTGCCGCTCGGTAAATTCCGCGATGATCTCTATTTCAGGCTGGCGGTTGTAAAGTTCGATCTTCCACCGCTCAAGGACAGGCGCGAGGACATACCATATCTGGTTGATCATTTCATCAGGCGTAACAATGCGCGCCGCGGTAAGAATATCATCAGTGTCAGCCCCAATGTGATGAAAATCCTGATGAGGCATGATTTCCCCGGCAATATAAGAGAGCTGGAGAATATCATTGAATATTGCTTTGTGGTTTGTCATGGAAGTGTGATCCATACGGAACATCTCCCGACAGAACTTTCCAGCGATTCATTCTATATTGAGAAGAAATCCCTCTCCACTCCCGTATCAGAAGCTATCGACGAGGAAAGCCGCATCAAATCTGCCCTCAAGAAACACGGTGGCAATCGCACGAGAGCCGCGAAAGAACTCGGCATCGACCGCACAACCCTCTGGCGCAAGATGAAGCGGTTTGATATTATGTAACGATCTCTGGCAGAATAAATCAATTTGTTGCAGTTAGTGTTGCGTGCAACACTAATATGTAGACATGCAACTATTAGTGCTGCACTTACTGCAACATAACCCTCTCGACACATAATCTAATCTATTATTGCACAAACACTTAACTACTATCCCTCTTCTGGCACAGCGAATGCTCTTAGTTGTTGCCAGAGATTATGATTGTTGCAATACCCAGATTCGGTGAGGAGATCGCGCCTTGTTTTGAAGCGGCGGAGTATTTCATAGTCGCTGTCACTGACAGCGGACAAATAGTTTCAAAGGAAACTTTCCGCTGTGTCTCGAGTGGCGGATTCTCGCGTATTCGTCTGCTCAAAGACAAAAAGATCGATACGGTGATCTGTAACGGCATCAAACGGTTCTACCGTGATGTCCTGACAGCCAGCGGAATAGAAGTCATTGGCAATGTGAGTATGACGACTTCCAAAGTACTGAAGCTTTTTGCGAGTGGGAAACTCGAATCGACTGAAACTGAGCGTAGAGATCAACTCGGTGAGCCGCCGAGCATTCCGCATGAGGATCTTGTTATATGGGCAAAAGAACTCTTTGAGTCCAACGGCTACACGATCACTGAACGAAATAATCAATCCGGATTTCCGGTCAGCTTTATCGCTGAGGCAACATGCCCGGTATGCGGCAAACCGGTAAGAGTGGCGGTATGCTGTGGGTCGCAGATGTACAGTGTAAAGAGTGAACTGAGTGAATTTCATCGGATATTCGGACTCAACTACAACGCCCAAGTGTATGTCTATCCTGCGGACAAGACAATCGAACGATGGTGTGATGAATATGGGATAGAATTGGTCGATCCGAATTCGGACATAGATTCTTTGGCGGCAAAAAATGGGATTCCACTGCTGAAACGACATATATCGGGTCACGAAGCTGCGTTACGGTGACAATTGACCCGGAAACAACATCGACGGAGCGGCGATGAAAACATCAAGAATAACCGAAGAGGAAAGAGCCAAAGCCTTTACTCAGGTAAAGAAACCGGAGGTCATCGAAAAGCAGCGACTGGCAGTCCGGTATCATGTCGAGGATTACGACACGAATGATCGTCCCCGGCGGTTCCTTCAGGCGTTCGCTGCGATCCTGAATCATTCGAACTATCGTTTTGCGCTCGATCACTTTGTACGAGTGTCGGCGAAATGTTCTCGCTGTGCGGTACATTGTCAGGTGTATCAGGCAACTGGCGATCCGAAAGATATTCCGTGCTACAGATCGGAGCTTTTGCTTAGTGTCTATCGCAGACATTTCACGATGGCAGGATCGTTGCGGGGAAAATTCTTCGCGACTGGTCATCTCACTGACGATAAGATCGAAGAAATGGCGGAGTCATTCTACAACTGCACTGCATGCAAACGATGCACAAACGAATGTCCGGTCGGAATCGATCATGCCCTGATCACTCATCTCGGCAGATACATTCTTTCAGAGATTGGGATAGCACCGAGGGCGCTTGTCGTGAGCACGCGCGAACAGCTTGAGGGAGCAACGGGAAATACTTCGGCGATTCCGGTACCGGCACTCGTCGATACGCTTGAATTTCTCGAAGAAGACATGGAAGAAGAGCTTGGAGTCAAAATCAGGTTCCCAATCGATGTTGAGGGAGCGGAGTTTGTTTTCTTTCCTGCTGTAAGCGATTTTCTCATGGAAGCTGAGACACTGATGGGTGTCGCAGCGGTTTTTACTGCTACGGGAGATTCATGGTCCATCGGTACAGGGTATTTCGATGGAATCAACTACGGACTTTTCTACAGCGACAGGATACTCGAACGAGTCGTCAAGAAAATCGATGCTGAGACGAGACGCCTGAAAGGTGACAAAGTTTTAATCGGCGAATGCGGCCACGCGTCTCGTAGCGCGAAATACTTCCTTCCGACATACTGCGGCGGCAAAGACGCATATCCGGTAATCAATATCATGGAATACACGCACAGAGTTTTCAAAGAGGGCAAACTGAAACTGAGGCCGAACACGATCACTGAACGTGTTACTTATCACGACCCGTGCAATATCGCCCGCCAGAGATGGATTATCGATCAGCCCCGCGAACTGCTCAGGGCTATCTGTTCCGATTATGTCGAAATGACTCCGAACGAAGATGAAAATGTGTGTTGTGGCGGTGGCGGCGGTACAGTTTCCATTGATGAGATCAGACCATACAGAACAACAGTCGGCGGCAAGCTCAAAGCGGATCAGATTCGCCGAACCGGTGCGAAATATGTAGTCGCGCCATGCGCAAACTGCAAGAAACAACTACGCGAGCTTGTAGAGGATCAGGGGATAGACTGCGAAGTCGTGGGACTGCACGATCTGTTATACAAAGCGATTATATTTGACAAACAACAGAAGCCTGTCATCACAGAAGACATAGAAAGGACATGAAGTGGAATCGTTACTTGATTTTGCGAGAGGACCGCTTTTCAGGTTGACATTTGCGCTCATGGCGCTCGGTCTTCTCAGGATATTCCTGCTCGATATAATAGGAGCCATAGAAGCATACAGGCGGGCAGGCGACAAGGATGTCCCGTGGAAAGCGGCGGCATCGAAAACAATCACATGGCTGTTTCCGGTAAAGAGAGCGCTCAATGTCAGACCGATCTACAGCCTTTGCGCATTTGTCTTTCATGTAGGGATGATTCTCGTTCCTCTGTTTCTGTTTGCCCATGTGGAATTGTGGCGCGGGGTGCTTGGTTTCGGATGGTTTTCTCTTCCGAAATCGGCAGCCGATATTCTGACACTGGTGACAATTGCAACAGGCATCGCAATATTTCTTGGGCGTGTAGGGAGCAGAAACGCCAGAGCGATCAGCCGCAAACAGGATTATCTCTGGCCGATAGTGATCATCATTCCATTCATAACGGGTTATTTCTGTG
>JAJRZO010000207.1 GCA_024275215.1 Candidatus Zixiibacteriota bacterium
GGAACCAATCAGGATGGAATTGAAACTCAAGGAACAGCTTCGCGAAGCTGTCGAAAATGAGAATTTCGAGTTGGCAGCCGAACTGAGAGACAAACTCAAAGAAATGATGGTGAAAGAACATTAGTTATTGTCGATCTGAACAGACGGCACTATACTTCTGTTGAGGAAGCACATGTTTGAAGAGTTTATTGACAAACCCGCGCGCTGGCTTCAGGCCGACGGAAGCGATGCTTCGATTGTGATGTCGAGTCGCATCAGACTTGCGAGAAATGTCGCCAACCTGCAGTATCCCGGAAGAGCTTCGGCAGAAATCCAGGCGAGCGCGAAGAATTATATCCGACTTGCTCTGGAGGACAGAGGACTCCTTGAAGAGGGCAAACTGTACGATTCCGGAAACTTCACGAGGCTCGATCTCGATTTTCTGATTGAGAGACATCTGATCTCTCCGGAATTCATGCGCGAACCGAGAGACGCCGCAGTATATGTGTTAAGCGACGAATCCGTCTCGATCATGATTAACGAAGAGGATCACCTCAGAATCCAGTCGTTCCGCTCAGGTCTTGAAATAAGAGCGGCTATGGCAAGTGCTGATGAAATCGACAAGAAATTGAGCGAGAGACTCGACTACGACTTCAGCAGCAAGTATGGCTACCTTACTTCCTGCCCTACAAATGTCGGTACGGGTCTGAGAGCATCAGTTCTGATACATTTACCGGGACTGGTACTGACAAATGAAATCGACGCTGTGATCTCACAGATTACCAAAGTCGGACTTGCCGTGAGAGGATTCTATGGTGAGGGCACTGATGTACTCGGTAATCTGTTCCAAATATCCAATCAGACTACACTCGGACGAACTGAGGAAGATATTATCAGTTCGCTTGAAGAAGTTACGCGGCAGTTGATGAGTCACGAAGAAAATGCCCGCCGGACGTTGATTCGCGATGCGGGCGAAGAGATAAAAGACAAAATATGGCGGGCGTACGGAATACTGAAACACGCACGAGTGCTGACATCCGACGAGGCCATGAACCTGCTATCTGCAGTCAGGTTGGGAGTATCGATGGGAATCCTCGATATGCTTCCGATGAAGCTGGTCAACAAGATCATGCTTCTGGCACAGCCTGCACATTTGCAGAAGCTTCTTAGACAAGAGCTTTCTTCATCGGAGCGAGACAGCAAGAGGGCAGAACTCATTCGCAACAGGCTTGCAGACCGATGAACAGCTATAACCAGGGAGGTTTGGAATGAACGAAATGTTCACTGAACTGGCAAGGAAGGCAATTGAGTATGCCCGTGATGAGGCATCAAGATTACGTCATGATTACATCGGGACTGAACATCTTCTCCTCGGTCTGATCAAACTCGGCGAAGGCAGAGCTATCGAAATAGTTACCAATATCGGACTCGACCTCAATGATCTAAAACAGCAGATTGAAGATGTTGTTCAACCATCAGGTGGTACGATTACGATGGGACAGCTTCCTTTGACTGCCCGCGCCAAGAAAACTCTTGAAGTCGCGGGACAAGAGGCTCGCGCGCTCAAGTCGAAAGACATCGACACTGAGCATATCCTGCTTGCACTACTGAAAGAAGCGGAAGGCGTCGCGGCACAGGTCATGTCAATGTATGATATATCCTATCAGGAAATCTATGATGAACTCAAGAATATCCTCAGTGGTAATCCGTCGTCGTTCGCTCGAAAGCGTAAGAAAAGCAAGACACCCGCGCTTGATCACTTCGGAAGAGATCTGACCGAACTTGCCCGCAGAGGAAAACTCGATCCGATCATCGGACGCGATGACGAAATAGAAAGGGTCAGTCAGATTCTGTCGCGCAGAAAAAAGAACAATCCGCTGTTAATTGGGGAGCCGGGAGTAGGCAAAACTGCAATCGCAGAAGGTCTCGCCCAGAGAATCGTTAAAGGCAAAGTTCCTCAGACTCTCGAAAACCAGAGACTCGTAACTCTGGACATGGCGTCACTCGTCGCCGGCACGAAATACCGCGGCCAGTTCGAGGAAAGACTCAAAGCCGTTATGAACGAAATTATCAGTTCTCAGGATGTAATCATATTTATCGATGAGCTTCATACCATTGTCGGAGCGGGTGGTGCTGAGGGATCACTCGATGCGTCGAATATTTTCAAGCCGGCCCTCTCGCGCGGTGAACTTCAGTGTATCGGTGCAACTACCCTCAATGAATACCGCAAATATATCGAGAAGGATGGCGCAC
>JAJRZO010000208.1 GCA_024275215.1 Candidatus Zixiibacteriota bacterium
AGTAACTTTGCCTTTGTAGATTGATCCTACATTGCGTTCTTCGCCGGATCGTTCTACGAGAAGCTCAACAAGCTTGTCGTTCTCCAGCAGCGCGATACGCACTTCATGCAGATCGCAATTGATTATTATTTCCTGTTTCAATTCAACTCCTTTGCGGCAAAGGAGCGTCCGATTCAGCCGAGTTTTTCACCCGGCCTGACAGGGTAACCTCTAAGGTAGTCACTTGCGTTCATACGTTTCCTGCCTGCAGGCTGAAGCTCCAGAATACGGAGAAGGTCTTTACCACATGCCACAACAAATCCGGAGTTGTCGCCATTAAGCATTATCTCTCCGGGGTTGTGATCTTTCAGCGTCGCACTAACGATTTCGCTGTTGAAGACCTTCAGCTTTTTCCCGTCCCGATAGGTATAGGCACACGGAACAGGGCAAAGACCTCTGATCTGGTTCCTGATATCTTCTGCAGGTCGACCCCAATCGATCCTGCCGTCTTCGGGGCTAAGTTTCGGAGCTTTGGAGGCGAACGTCGAATCCTGCGGTACCGGCTTGAGAGTACCGGATTCGAGACCGTTCACTGTTTCGACAAGGACATCCGCGCCGATGACGCTGAGTCTGTCATGCAGGCTGCCAAACGTATCATCGGGAAGAATTACTTCACTGCGTTGAAGCAGGATTCCTCCCGTATCGACCTTTTTCCTAATTAGAAAGGTCGTGACGCCTGTTTCAGTTTCGCCAGCCATAATCGCTCGATTGATGGGTGCGGCGCCGCGGTATCTCGGCAGGAGTGACGCATGCAAATTGATTGCGCCCAACTGCGGGATAGTGAACAATTCCGGAGGAAGAATCCTGAATGCGACCACAACGAAGAGCAACGCTGCATACCGGGCGATTTCAGCAAGAAAGGACGAATCCTTCAAATCTTCTACCTGCAAAACAGGCAGCCCGAGCCGCTCAGCCGCTGACTTGACATCCGGAATACGTAATTTTCTTCCGCGCCCCGCCGGTCGGTCCGGCGAGGTCACAACGCACGCCACATCATGGGACGACGCAAGTCGTTCCAGGCTGGGGACTGCAAATTCTGGGTTACCGAAAAAAATCAGACGCATCTCAGCCGACTTTAATTTTTTTGAGTCTGCCGGCTAACAAATCCCGGTCAATAGCTGAAATATGATCGATGAAAAGTACCCCTTCGAGATGATCATACTCGTGCAATATCGCACGAGCAGCAAGGCCGGTCGCCTCGACAGATTGATAATTTCCGTCGATATCCTGATAATTGACGACGACTACGGCGGGGCGTTCTATCTCAAGGTAGAGTCCGGGGAATGACAAGCATCCTTCCTCAAAAACAGTATTTCCCTCGGTACTCTCTATCTCAGGGTTTATAAAGACCATCGGTTTCATATCGAAATCCTGTTTTGACAGATCGACAATAAACATTCGGCGAGTATCACCCGCCTGTGGTGCCGCCAACCCGATGCCATTGGCAGCCCACATGATGGAGAACATTTTCTCCGCAAACTTTTTCAACTTTTCATCGAACACGGTTACCGGTCTGCATTTTTTTCTCAGGACCGGATAGCCATATTTCCGAACATGATTGTCAGCCATAGCAACTCTACTGATCTTGCATGAGTCCGGCAATCGAACTCTTTACGAACTCTATTTTTACTTGATCGGCTACTTTGAGCACAATCTTATTCTGATCATCGTGAATTCCGGCGATTGTGCCGATTATTCCACTATTGGTGATGACCTTATCACCGTTCTTAAGCGATGCCAGCATCATTTGATGTTCTTTCTGTTTCTTCTTCTGCGGACGAATCATAAAGAAATACATTATCAGAATGATCGGCACGAAAAAGATCAGCATCTGCGTGAGCGGATTTCCACCTTGTGCATCCGGGTTAGCAGCTAATCCAGTCAGGAACTCAATCACAAATTACCTCCAATTATTAAAACTATCCTTCCATTCGTACCTATTAAGCCGCCCGGAACTACCCGAAGTCAAGCGAATTCTTACTCTTCCAGAGAAACGAAACGACTCCTGAATTGTTCCATAAACTCACTGTATGTGCCGGTTGCGATTGCCTGTCGCGATCTCCGCATCAGATCGGACAGAAAGTAAAGATTGTGAATAGTCGCGAGCCGCAATGCTGATGGTTCTCCTATATTGAACAGATGCCGCAGATATGCGCGATGATAGCGCCGACATGTCAGGCAACCGCATTCCTCATCGATTGGGCGATAATCGCGTTTGTAGCGGGCCGCCTTGATTATCATCCGACCATACTGTGTAAAAAGCGTCGCATTCCGGGCGTTGCGTGTCGGCAGAACACAATCGAACATATCATATCCAAGTGCGATCGCTTCCAGAAGTTCGACTGGCGAACCAAGCCCCATGAAATATCGAGGCTTCTCGACCGGCAAGTATTGGATCGTATGTTCGGCGATTTCGAGCATCGCATCGAGCGGTTCACCGACAGACAACCCTCCGACGGCATATCCGGGAAGATCAAACTCAAGGGTTCGTTCAGCCGATTCTGTTCTCGTATCTTTGGATGTCGATCCCTGAACAATGCCGAACAAAGCCTGTTTATCTGAAATCAGTTTCCACGTATCCACAGACCGTTTCAGCCAGTCAAGCGTAAGATTGACCGCGCGCGAAGCCTCGCTCCTTTCGGTCGGATACTCGACGCAATAATCGAGCGGCATCATAATATCCGATCCGAGAATTCGCTCAATTTCAACAACCTTCTCAGGTGTGAATTCGTGCGATGAACCGTCAAGATGCGACTTGAAGATCACACCATCATCATTGATCTTCTTCAGTTCACCCAGGCTGAACACCTGAAAACCGCCCGAATCAGTCAGAATCGAACCATTCCAGGCATTGAAACGATGCAACCCTCCGGCATCCTCGATGATATCGGTTCCCGGCCTGAGATAAAGATGATAAGTATTCCCAAGAATGATATCGAAATCCATCCGTTCGAGATCATCCGCCGAAACAGCTTTCACCGCTCCGGCAGTACCGACGGGCATGAACACAGGTGTTTTGAAAGCGCCATGCTGTGTCCGAACCTGACCGGTACGCGCACGAGTTGATCTGCACTTCTCCTGAATCTCGAATGTTATTGCCGTTGATCTGCTCATATCCTGATGGGCGAATGTAATCTCAAACAGGGTAGTGAACAAGAGGTTTGTTGGGACAATGTTAATCTGTCAAGACAATTTTTCATCTTTAATTTCGGGAGTATACTGAAAACTTCTTGGAGAATCAGGGGGTGAATCATAATTTCATTATGTACGGAATTCACTCAGTATTACGTTGAACCATTGACCAATTACAGGGAGGTAATTATGAAGTCTCTGGTACTCAGCTTCGCTATTATAACGTGTCTGCTACCGATGTTCGGTTCAGCAGCGGCACAGGATACCGGTGTGCGAGACACATGCAGGTTTACCTCCGGCACATGGGAAGTTTTCACAGAGCAGGATTCACTGTTTTCAGTCGAACTATGGGGATGGATAGATGACACACTCGTCTGGGGAATTGGAGTTGGATTCAAAGTCACAACAAGCACTGGCGGTGGTTATGGCCACGATGATTCGCTAATAATAGTCGACTCTTTCATGTTCAACCCGGAGCTTCCCCTTGACTATTCCATCTCGGGCAGAAGTCTTCTCGATAGTACATATCAACCCGATCTGCTTGATTGGGGATACAATGGTTTTGATGTTGGCGCAATCGCCGTCGCACGTCCGGTATTGCCGATTGAAACATCCACTAAGATAGGCGATGCAAGGTTGAAGATGCTGAATCCGGCTGAGTTGCCAGACGAATTTGAGATTCTGATTGACTCAAGTTACTTTCCGCCTGCCGGAAATTTCAAATACAGCCCATACGGAGGCGAGGGTTATCCGCCTGAGTTTGTGCCCGCACAGATCACCGTCATAAATCATCTTTCAGAAATTACGCCGTTATGTGGTGATGCAACCGGTGATGGAAATATCGATGTTGATGATGCGGTATTTCTTATCAACTACGTCTATATGGGTGGCGCTGAGCCTGATCCGTTTGAGGCGGGTGATGTCAACTGCGATGATGTTATCAATCTGCTCGATATTGTCGTGATAGTGAACTACATGTTCAGGGGCGGTCCGGAACCATGTGCGAATTGTTCGTGATTGACATCCCTCACGGATAGCGTATTGCTATCTCACAAGTGCTTGTCAGACATGGATGTCTGCCGGGCGGCGTGGTGGTCAGACTCCCGCAAAACATACAGGTGTATACCCGTGCACGGCAGTCAATCTTGTAGATCAATCGGCCTGCCTGATTGATGATCTGTGCGCAGATAGATGTCCAGAGGCTGTCTCAAAAGATGTAATATGCAGGTAATAATGTGTGCAGAGGAAATAGCGTCATTCCCGCGAAGGCGGGAATCCATTGAATGTGTTGCGGTTAGGATGGATTCCCGCCTTCGCGGGAATGACAATGTCGTCTTCCTGCATGAGTAAAATTGTACTTTTGAGACAACCTCTCCACATCTGCCGCTGTCGCGCACAGCAAATCACAATCATCAAAAAACATTGGCGACAAATCTTTTACTTCGTTATCATCATAGTTTAGCGATGTGCAAAAAGTAGCTCACGTCCGCTCGGAGCGTGAGGATTAGGATGAATAATTCCGACGACAATAACAACGGTCAGAACATCAAGCAAGCTATCGGCCTGATTACTGGGCTGGTTGCTGCTTTGTGCTTGCTGCTGTTCTTTGACCTCGATCCCGACAATCCGCTCGTAACGCGTACTGCGGCTGTCGTGATGCTGATGGCGATCTGGTGGATCACCGAAGCGATCCCGATTCCGGCAACCGCGCTGCTTCCTGTCGCGCTGTTCCCGATTCTCGGAATCATGAGCGGCAAAGCTGTTGCGGCGACATATTTCAACAACATAATCTTCCTGTTCATCGGCGGATTCATTATGGCGCTCGCAATGCAGAAATGGAATCTGCACCGACGTATCGCGCTGCGAATCATGCTGCTGATCGGTACCAGTCCGAAACGGATCATTCTCGGATTCATGGTCGCGACCGCATTCCTGTCGATGTGGATTTCCAACACCGCCACTACCATGATGATGGTGCCGATTGCGATGGCAATCATTTTCAAATTGAGGGAGAATGACAAGAGCGGCGCCGTATCGCGGTTCTCGGTCGCGCTGCTGATCAGCATAGCCTATGCCGCATCGATAGGCGGTTTCGCAACACTGATCGGGACTCCGCCCAATCTCGCATTCACCAAGATATTCCACATTCATTTTCCGAACGCACCCGAAATTACATTCGCGGGATGGTTCACATTCGGGCTTCCTGTTTCAATAGTATTCCTCCTGATCACATGGCTTGTGCTGACGATGTTTTTTCTTCCCAGAAAACACGCCATTAATGCAGATGCCAGCCTGTTCCGCGAGGAGTATTATCGTCTTGGCAGGATGTCATACGAGGAAAAGCTGGTGCTCGTTTTGTTTGTGATAATGGCGCTGCTGTGGCTTCTCAGGAAAGATATCAATGTAGGATCGTTTACGATTCCCGGATGGTCATCGATTCTGCCGGTACCGAAATTCATCGATGACGGCACTGTAGCAATCGTGATTTCTCTGCTGCTGTTTCTGATTCCATCGCGATCGAGGAAACACAATCGGCTGATGAACTGGGAGACGGCAACAAAATTGCATTGGGGCATTGTGATACTTTTCGGTGGCGGTTTTGCGCTGGCGAGCGGATTCAGGGAGTCTGGTTTGTCGATATGGGTGGCGGAACAGCTTACCGGTCTCGGACATGCCTCGCCTCTCGTTATGGTCGCAGCAATATGCTCTATGCTGACATTTCTGACTGAATTGACATCGAATACTGCGACCACTCAGATGATATTACCACTTCTCGCATCTCTTGCAGTTGCGATTAAGGTGAATCCGTTGCTCCTGATGATTCCAGCGACACTGTCAGCATCATGCGCGTTCATGCTGCCGGTCGCGACACCGCCGAATGCGATTGTATTTGGATCGGGCGAGATCAAAATGTCCGACATGATACGCGTCGGCATCATCATGAATCTGATCGGCATCGTGCTGATCACAGCCGCGATCTATCTGCTCGGCCTGACAGTCTTCAATATCGATCTCGGACAGGTGCCGAAGTGGGCAGTACCGGGTTAAAATCATCCCCAGATTTTTTATTTGACAATTTGAACATGCAAACATATTTATAGTACGCAACGCTTTTGGTCCTTGAGAGAATACAGATTAGACGAGGCAATTTCAATCCGCTGAAATATATCCGGGTTGGAAAGGCTGATGTTTTTTGTTTTGTATTCCCGGACATCCTCACACATCGATGCTGCCTTTCAATTGCGGTAAGTCTCTCCTGAACGAAGGGAGGAAATGAAAAAACAGATTGGAAGCAGCAATAACAATTATTCAATCTGAATCTTGTACCGAATGGGCAATCGCAAGATCTATAATCTGACAACACGGGATAGGGACAGGATTGCAGCAGGAAGGAGGAAACTCATGCAAATGTCCTGACAAAGGCTGAAGGGCACTCGTGACGAGAGCATTTCCTCGTCTTTTGTTAACCTGCAGATTGATGTACAAGGGGTTCAATCTGCACAAAATGGGGATAAGCAAAATGTTGACCAGATTATCAGTCCTTATTTGTGCGATTATAACGATCGCAGCGTCTGTCGCCAGCGCGAGAGATTTCTCCTACTATGTTACGATAGAAGATTCTACATATACTATCGTAAGTGACGCTATCGACAGTCTTGTCGCAATCGTTCCATTGGAGTCAGAAATGACAACAATCGTTTCCGATTGCATTGATGATGAGATACCACCAGAGGATTTGACTCCAACCTGTCAGATTTATCATCTCGTAGATGGCTATACCATTGATTCGGCATTAACCGAGCTTGACAATAACCCGCAGGTGGGACTTGCGCTCCCTGTCTGCCTTGATGACGCAAACCAACTGAAATATGTAACAGAAGAAATAACCGTCAATGTCGCAAACAACTTTCAGGTTGATGAAGTTATCAACGATTTGGAAAACAATTACTATTGCGAAGTCATCGATCAAGGCGGATTCTTCGGGGTTTGGATCGACGGCAGCTACTACACATTGCCGGACAACGACGGATACACTCAGCTACTGATACGTATGACACATGATACAAAAGTGAATACTGATTTCGATGATCCTTTTGCACTGTCGCGGCATTTCTTCACCGATGTCGATGATATTGCGGGGGCGGCTCCCAACTTCAGGGGACCGCTGAATCAGGCATGCTTTGTTGATACAACAGAAACACTTGAATTTCAAGGAGGAGGTAAAGGCGAACCTGAGGAGGATCCATATAGAGTTCATCAGTGGTATCTCGACTCTATCTTCTATGATGGCGCTGTCAACCTTCTCGGTGAGCCGCAGAATGAAGTTACATATATAGTGTTGGGTGCGGCATTCGACACTATTCACGAGGATTTGGGCGAGGATATCATCGCAACCTATGATGCCTGCGGGGTCGATGGTAATACGCCCGATCTGGATGTCAGCCCTCCATCGGGAGATACCATTGACGAATACAGAAAATCCTTCTGGGGAATAGGAACCAATATTATAGGTTTATTGGCAGCGCAGTCATTCAACGGAATTGGCATACAGGGAATGGCCCCACACAGCAGGTTTATCCTGATCAAAATAGTCGATGATGAAAGAGGCTATTACAGCATGTGGGGGCTCTGGCGCGCATTCCAGTATATCGCGATAGCAAGTGCGGCCGATTTGTGCGATATAGCTGTCATACAGGCATATTTAGAGCCGTCTGATCCGTTGAATGCATCGCTTGAAACGATCCATAAGTACAACGGGGTTCCCTTTGCGCCTTGCAGTGATAAAGGCGGAGATATGCCGTTTCCCGCAACGAATCCGAATGTTGTTTCCGTCAGCGCTTTGAATAAATACGGCTATCCTGAATACATATCAGGCAACAAAGTCCCCGATTTTGGAGCGCCCGGCAAAGATATTTTCACAACTGATCGCCCTGGGAGACTCGGTTCGAATCCGGGCATGGGAAGCGGTATTGGGGATGAAGCATACTTCGATGATTTGGACGGAGCTGGTGCGGCAGCTACGATTGCCGCCGGGATTGCAGCACGGGTCTTTTCCGCGATACCTGAGCTCAAAGGGGTCTACACCTATTCGCATCCGTATGGTCACCCACTCAATCAGATTCGGCAGGTCCTGAGGCGATCAACAAGTGATTACGATGGAAGTTCCGAACCTCTTACCGGTTTTGGAAAAGTAAACGCTTTTCGGGCTGCTGCTATGGTAGCAGGTGGCGATCCCGATGGATCAAAACAAACTGACATCGATGATGTAGTGTATTTGATCGAATATATCTTTGGCGGAGGTCCTGCGCCTGTTCCATACCTGTTTACTGGTGACGCGGATTGCAGCGGAGATGTTGACATTGATGATGTTGTTTTCCTGATAGACTATATCTTTGGCGGAGGTCCCGATCCTCATCTGAAATGCGAGAAGCATCTGGAATACCTGGATGCAATGTAAGTCGCGGTTTGATTAAATAGAAAAGCCCGTCTGACATTACGACAGACGGGCTTTTTTGTCATAGATTCCAAGCGATTTTACTCAGTATGGACTAGGCCCCGCGGGTCAGTTTTGATCATATATAAGTCAGCCCAACCATCTTCCCAAGAGTCACCAGCAATAATATACCCGCCATCAGGTGTGGCTGCAATTGACAAACCTAACTCCGCTGAATGAAGCTTTCCGTATCTTCGTTTCCACTGTTCGTTGCCGTAAGCATCGACTTTAATCATGTAAATATCAACAAAGTCACTATCTTGTGTGATTCCTGCCGCTACAAATCCGCCATCAGGCGCAGGGGTAACGCATATTCCCTCGTCTCTGATTTGCGGTTCATCGTAGCTGTAGGTTCTTGTCCAGATATCGTTCCCGGATTCATCGAGTTTAATCATTATCAGATCAGGAGTCTCTGAGTTGAATGGCCACTCGCCTACCGCTATGACATTACCATCGGGACAAGATTCTATATTCCAAATGGTGACGTTGTCAGTGTCGATATAGTTGATCTCGAAATCCTGAAGGTCTGTGCTGACCTTCACAAAGGCTTGTCCATAATTACTAAAACCAGCTATGATGTAACCGTCTGATACGGAAGTGATTGAACGAGCATAAAAAGTAGATAGACCTTCTTTCAGAGAATCTGTCAGGATCATTGAATCAGTGATTACACCGTTATCGTCGATCTTCAGGAGAAATCTATAGAAGTCAAAGGACTGACCCATTGCCAGACCTGTATTCGTAGCTCCTACTACTATTGTTCCGCCATCATTAGCCGGTATTATCTGCCATCCTATAGCGTTGTTGACACCATACCAGGTATGCCTCCACAGTTCGTTACCCTCGCGGTCGATTCCAACAAAAAAAGCGCCAATAACACCCGGATAAAATGCGTCAGTCCAGCCTGACTCTCCCGCCATAGCATAACCGTATGATGTCTTGCATATTGATCGAAATTGATCATGCCTCCTTGTACCATAGGTTTTCTGCCACAATATGTCTCCAGCTTGATCGAACTTGACAAGATAACCATCACCATAACCGAGACCATACGTATCGGTTTGACCAGCTATCAGATAACAGTTATCATCAGTTACAATAACCTCGTTGGGAATGTCCTTCCACTCGGTGTCATATATCCTCTGCCATGTGATATAACTGGAAGGCTTGATTATGTTCCCTATGATATTGGAAATAGTCGACCAGTTTGGAATCTTGTCAGCAGTGCGTATCGCAAAGTAATACTCAATACCCTCCTCAAGACCTGTTACGATAAATGATTCCCTACTGCCGGGAGGCTGAGGGGAGGGTTCGTCCTCGCATTTAGTTGCATTATTCCAAGTGTTTTCATCAATCTCCGATGTCGAATAGCGGATGTCGTACTCCGATGCCGTTCCGATATCGCCGTTATCACCCGGTGATGTCCATGTTAATGTAATACTGTTGCTTGTCGACGTGTCGATGGTAAGATCGATTATGGCAGACGGTGGAATGTTGTCCAGTTCGGGTTCATACGGTTTATCGTTGGTGTATCCTGAGGCGGCAAGTAGCAGAAGAATCACTAGGAGAGTGAAATCCTGACTGAACATTCGAGCGAAGTTGAGATGAGGAGACAAACCCTCTGGATTACAGGTGTTCATGTTGACACCTCCTTTTAGCTAATACCCCAATATTATTATCGGCTCTGCTAAGAGCCAGGTTGACCTGACAATCTTGTTAATCAGACCTTGGTTGTGCTTCATGTGAAATGCAAAAGGTGCTCTGCATTGCATACTCATGCTGCCACCTCTACGCCTGAGTTACGATGTGTAATCCTGATGTTGAGCCACTTGCGGATAGTCGCTCCAACCAGAGCCAATGTTATATATGTACCATAATAAATGTTTTTAGATCGACAAATGCAATATTTATTTTAGAGTTAATGGAGATAAGATAATGTCCATATAAATGTGTAAATAGGTATATCCTCATTTGTTTGTATCAGGCAGCCTTTCTGTATATATTTCGAACGGCAGTTATTCTCTGGTTGTTTCTTTTCCATTTTGAGTTGAAATACGAGAACAACGCGAAGATGATTCTGTCAGCGCTTTTAGAG
>JAJRZO010000209.1 GCA_024275215.1 Candidatus Zixiibacteriota bacterium
AAAAAGCGGGGTTGACGAGACTCGAACTCGCGACCTCCTGCGTGACAGGCAGGCGTTCTAACCAAACTGAACTACAACCCCGGCTATATATGCTAAATCTATATCCATCTGGGCGATACTGGAATCGAACCAGTGACCTCCTGCTTGTAAGGCAGGCGCTCTAAACCAACTGAGCTAACCGCCCGAAGTCTCTTCTTTACTTTCCTTTCTCTTATCCTTCAGGATAATTGCGACCGGTATTATTATACAATATCCGGCTACCAATAATATCGGCGCAAGTGTGTCGGAACCCAGCGCAAGTGTTATGAATCCGAGGATCACAGCTAAAAGTCCCACACCAAATACGAGATAATTGGTGCGTCCAAATGGCAAAGGCTGTTCCGCCCTGACCTGTTTTCTTGACTGCGTTGTGACCGCAGGTTTTCTGCTCTTTCGCGCCATAACGAGGCATGAAAATAGTAATTTTACGCAGAATGTCAAGCAGAATCAGGCATTTGAAACATCGTTTTAGCAGTTCTTATTGTCCACAAGACTGTGGAAAGTCTTTAACAACTATTGTCTGCATTCGGTTACTACATCAGGCTTTTGTCTTGACATTCACTCCATATCTGTATATCGATACGCAAATTGCGGAGGACGCAGATGAACAAGTACCATTATGATTTCAGAGACATTTTCAAAGCGCCGCGTATGGCTCTTCATGGTAAGAACATCTATTTACAGATGCGAAACCTGTTGGTCGGATACATCGGATATGTAGTGATCGCATACCTCGCTCTGATGGTCGAGGGAATCGACCTTAAATATGCGTGGGATGTCAACTTTATTTTCCCGATAGGCACACTCGGTATTATCTCAATCTGGGGAAAGCTTGTCTGGCTCATAGCGATTCACTGGTTTATCATCTGTCTGCTCAGAGGCAATCTCGCGGTCTCCAAATCAGCCTTTGAGGAAATCAAAGGGAATCTCTTCTTTTCATCAGCAGAGGCTCGAAAGTTTGTCAGTGAAAAACACTGGGCGATGGGCCGGGCTTACATGGCAGTTGTCGCATTTATCGTCTTCATGGTTGTGCTTGGTCTGATCGCCGGTCTGATTGGGAAAATCCCTGTTGTAGGCGAACTCAGTTTTGGTCTCTTTTACGGATTTCCATATTATATTTTGTCCCTCTTCGCAGTGCTGATTATATTCCTGTTTACGACATTCGTGCTAACCGGCCCTGCAGCAGTCGGTGTCAAAGGTGAAGATACACTGACGACACTTTTCGATGGTTTCTCGGTCGTGACATCGAGACCGCTCCGCTGGACAATCTACACTGCATCATCGGTTGTAATTGCCAAAGTCTGTTCATTCGTCCTATTCTATTTTTCTTTCAGAGCGTTCCAGTTCACGAACTATACGACCGGTGTGTTTATGGGCGACAAAGGGAAGATTATTTTCCAGTCGGCAATCGATAAATTCCCTGCAAGTGCACCATTGGTTCAATTTCTCAGCTTTCTCTATCCCGGTAGCAATTTCGGAATTGATCTGTACATGCTTGGCGCATTTCATCCGTCGAACACAATTTACTCGATTGCAACATACCTTGTTACGATAAGTATCAGTCTCGTTTTCCTGTTCATCATCGCTTACTTCATCAACACAGTTGTCGTGGGACAGGTGATCGCGTTTATCGATATCCGCAGACAGACTCACAATGATAATCTGGCTGAGATGTCTGACGATGAACTGTTCGATGATTTCAAGTTGACCGAAGAGAAAAAGACGGACAGCGAAAAATCAGACGACAAACCCTCGATGTAGTAATACGCTTTCTGTGGGCGGCAGATGTTCTGAGGGTTTCCAAAGGATGCGAAAAGCAGGTGGTGATGTTTGCGAAAGGAAGTAGTGTCATTCCCGCGAAAGCGGGAATCTATTGAATGCGTTGATGTTAAATAGACTCCCGCCTTCGCGGGAGAGACAGAGTCTGCTTCCCGATTGAGTTAAACAGGGCTTGTGAGACAGCTTCGGGAGGTATTCCAGCCACCAGTTCCGAATCGGAGGTATATTGTGAAATTCCAATGGGCAAATACGACAAGAGTGATATTCGGAGTCGGAGAAATCGAACGACTCGGTGAAGAGTCTGCACGAATCGGAAAACATGCGATGATCGTCACGGGAAAATCATCGACAAAGAAAACAGGTCTTCTCGATAAAGCTGTCAAACTGCTTAATGATTCTGGCGTCAAAACTATGATCTTCGATAAGATAGAACCAAACCCGCGCGCTGCCACGATTGACAAAGCCGCTTCAATCGTCGGAAACAATGGCTGCGATTTTGTCATCGGACTCGGTGGCGGTTCGGCTATGGACGCATCCAAAGCTGTCGCAGTTGCGGCATCGGTCGGCTCGAAGATTTGGGATCATATTTACAGCGGACCTGATAAAACGCCGTTGGATGTGACATCTGCGTTGCCGATAGTGACTGTTCCGACTCTTGCGGCTACCGGTTCTGAGGCTAATGGCGGCGCGGTGATTACCAACTGGAAAACGAAAGAAAAAGCGCCATTGATACATCCTCTTATGTTCCCGCGTTTTTCGATTGTCGATCCGGCACTGACCACGACGGTCTCTCGCGATTACACTGCTGACGGCGGAGTTGACATCATCTCTCATGTTATGGAAAGTTATTTTTCGTGTACTGACTACACACCTCTTCAGGATAGATTTTCCGAGGGCGTTATCAGGACAGTTATGGATCATCTTCCGCGAGCGATGGCGAATGGGGATGACATAGAAGCGCGCACACAGCTTTCGTGGTGTTCGACAGTGGCGCTGTGTGGTATTGTGAACTCAGGCCGTTCCGGAGGATTTCCTTTGCACTGGATGGAGCATGCTGTTTCTGCACACTATGATATATCGCATGGCCGCGGTCTGGCGATCCTCATGCCGCACCTGATGCGATACACCGCCGAGACGAATCCTGACAAATATGTTCAGTTTGCGCGGAACATATTCTTTGCAGATACAAATACGATGTCACGGGATGATGCTGTTGATGCTGGAATCGCGATGTTCGAGGAATGGATGAAAAAAACCGGCGTCTATTTCACACTGTCCGATGTCGGCATAGATTCCGAGAAGTTCGAGACGATGGCTGATGATATTATACGGTTGTATGGTCACGGCAATGATTTCATTCCGAATGCCCGACCGCTTTACAAAAAAGATATTATCAGGATATTCGAGATGGCGTTGTAGAAAGCGGATCGAAATCATTTTATACACATCAACATCGTCATTCCCGCGAAGGGGAGTGTTGCAAAACCTGCCTTGAGTGCTCGCAGGGGCTGTGCCCCTGCAGGTAATGTGTTGTAACTGTCTGCAATGCAATATGCTGAACATACAGCAGCACAGCTACTGTGTGCACTTTTGACAGTCTTCGGACATCTGCAGGGTACAACAAATATCAAAGGCGGATGCAATCAGCATCCGCCTAATATATTAGTCAAGCAGGTCGAAACACTTGTAGTTTCGACAATGCGAACCAAGTTATATTGTCTCGTTGACCTGGTCGATTATCTCGACATTCTTGAGTCCCAAACCTGAAGAACCATCCTCTGCTTTCTCCTGATTCAGTTCCCTGATACCATCTTCAATCTTGGATTTGTCACCTACAATAACGATCACAAGCGATTCGGGATGAATATACTCACTGGCAACTCGTGATGCTGTTTCCACAGAAACATTCTTCACGCGATCGATATATGTTGACCAGTCATCAAGCGGCAGATCATAGAGCACAATCGAACCAAGTGCTCTTGTGATGGCTCCGAGAGTCTGAAATCTCTGCGGGAATCCCTTGACAAGACTACTCTTCGCAAAATCAAGCTCCTCGGTTGTCAATGGACGATCACCCGTGATTCCGCGCAATTCCCTGATGATTTCCACGAGCGATTCTTTCGTGAACTGCGTATGAACCGGAGCATAACAGACAAACGGCCCCGTGTTTAGCGTTGTCCAGAGGAATGATCCCGCTCCGTATGTATAGCCTTTATCCTCACGGAGATTCAGATTCACGCGACTTACAAACTGACCGCCGAGCGCCTGATTCATCACCTTGAAATTAAGGTAGTCAGGATTATTGCGTGACATAGCAAGATTTCCGGTAACTATCATCGATTGTTCAGCTCCCGGTTTGTCTACCAGATAGATCACCGGATGATCCGGAACCTTTGGATCGGTGACATTCTGGGTTGCAACAACTCCCTGCTTCCAATCCTTGAATGCTTTTTCGATTTTCTCTTTCGCTTCAGCGAGAGTAATATCTCCCGCGATAGCTATTGCAGCATTGTTCGGAAAATAGTGTGTCTTATAGAACTCCACCAGATCGTCACGATTCATCGCTTTGATGGATTCTTTCGTACCCGACCCGGTATACGGCTGGCTGTATGGATGTTTGCTGCCGAATACCTCCTTCATATATAATTTGAATGCTGATGGGAACGGCTGTTTTGATTCCTGCTGAATGCGTCCGAGATAAATCTGACGCTGACGTTCGAGTTCATCCCTGGGAAATACAGGATTGAGGATAACATCAGCCATTAAATCCAAAGCAGGATCAAGATTCTTCTTCAGAACATTGAGGCTGACTGTTGATCCGTCGAATGAACTCCCAGTGCCCAGATGTGCTGCTATGCGCTTTGCATCTTCTGCAATCTCAAGCGCTGAACGATTCTTCGTTCCTTCATTGAGCATCTCGGCTGTCAACGCTGCCGTGCCAAACTTGCCGGGAGGATCGGCAGCCCATCCGCTCTTGAGAACAAGATCCATTTCTACCAGAGGCAGCTTATGGTCTTCGACAAGCAATATCTCCAATCCGTTGGAGAGAGTAGCTGTTTGAATCGCGGGCGGATCAAATGTCGGCTCAGGCATCGGTGAAGGCTTCGTATCGCGGTCAATAACAACATCGCTTGCTGTCAGCGTACCCTGAGGCACGATGTGGAGAATAGCGCGCTTATTGAAATCGATATATTTCTTTACATAAGACATCACACTTTCGGATGTTGCCTTTGTATAACGTTCCATATCCCAGGCAAGCATGCCGGGGTCACCGAGCATAGTATTGTATGCGTTGAGTATGTTCGCTCTTCCGCTGAAACCGCCAATCGACTCAAGCTGACGAACAAAGGATGCTTCCCATGTGGTTTTTGCCTGCTGAAGCTCTTCCTCAGAGATGCCTTCCGTAAGGATTTTCTGAAGTTCTGCGTCGACCGCTTTCTCGATTTCATCCAATGAATGACCCTTTTGTGCAGTTACCTGAATATGGAACGTACTGCAAAGCTCACGCGAAGATTGATACGCAACTACATTCTGCGCGATCTGTTGTTCATATACAAGAGCTTTGTACAGACGGGAGGTCTTCCCGGTCGAGAGTATATTTGCAAACAGATCGAACTCTGCATCGCCCGGCGCATAGAATGCCGGAGTATGCCACACATAATCAAGACGAGCCAGTTCAACATCGTCTTCAGCCACCTCGCGTTTCACACCATCCAGTTCGGGAACCCAACCGGTCATTCGTTCGATAGGCGGTCCCGGTGGCAGATTAGCGAAATATTTCTCCACAAGCTGCTTCGCAACCGCAGGATCAAAATCTCCGGCTATACAGAGCGAAGCGTTATTAGGTGTGTAGTACTTATGAAAGAATTCGGTAACATCTTCAATAGAAGCAGCGGCAAGGTCCCGCATGCTGCCTATCACCGGCCATGAATATGGGTGATTACTCGGATACATCATGTGATGAATAAGTTCACCGGCATGTCCATAGGGCTGATTATCAACATTCTGGCGACGTTCGTTCATTACGACATCGCGCTGATTGTCGAGTTTCTCCTGAGTCATGGCATCGGGAAGGAATCCGAGACGATCCGATTCCATCCAGAGTGCGAGTTCAAGATAATTGCTCGGCACGTTTTCCCAGTAATTGGTGCGATCTTCGGTAGTTGAGCCATTAACCTGACCACCGACCTCCTGGAGCGGTGTGAAGTATTCACCGGGTGTGTGCTCGCTCCCCTGAAACATCAAATGTTCAAACAAATGGGCGAACCCGGTTCGACCAGCCTCTTCATTCTTGGAACCTACGTGGTACCAGATGTTGACTGCTACCATTGGAATAGAATGATCTTCGTGGAGAATCACATCGAGTCCGTTAGGCAATGTGTATTTCTCGAACTTGATTTCCGGCAGGTCTCCCGCCGCTGCGACAGACAAACTAAGAAACATTATCGCGAAGCAAATCGCGAGAACTTTGATTGTTGGATGCATGGATTCACTCCTTTCACTGCGTTGCCATGCAGAAAGAATATATTTTGTTAGTTACGATACGAACTCATTGTCAAGATAGTTGCAATGAACATGTGTAAAATCCACCTCAAGTGCTCGCAGGGGCTGTCAGGCTGTGTGCACTTTGGCACTCATTATCAGGTATTCAATATGCCGTCTGTGCTGGAATGACACAACTTGTTTCCGTTAACAAGATTACTTGTATTTCACATCTTATGAGACAGCCTCTGAAGATCTGCCGGACACGGAACATTAAAGATGGAACACCGTCATGCCGGACTTGATCCGGCATCCAGACTTTCTCACGTCCCGAGTGGACGTGACCTACAAGAACTGCCCTGAGTGCAACGAAGGGTGGGTTCGACATCTGCATCAACTCACCATCGCTTCGCCCGCGAGTTCTCGTCCCCGGTCTGTCAGGATCAGTTGTCCAGAGTCTTGATAGATCAGTTTCTTTTGCTCCATCATCTTCACAAGTTTATCGATGAACAGCCTGTCCCAGTGGACATGTTCATCGAGTGTGTCGTAGCAATTCTCGGTTGCCGCTTCCGGCGTACCCTCGTGGTTAAGCAGATGGATAGCAAGCATTCTTTGCGCAAATTCCCATTTTTGTCGCATGCGGCGGCGTGTGATGGCGATAATCCCGCGATGAGGCGCAAACAGAAATACTATCCCGAACAACACGCCTGACATAGTCGCCATCGAACCCGCTATCGAGCCATCGAGAAAATGCGCGAGCCAGTAGCCGCTTATCGCGCTGACAATTCCGATCAAAGCGCTCAATACAAGCATCCACGAAAGTCTGTCTGTCAAGAGATATGCTGACGCGGGCGGTGCGATCATCAATGCCACGACGAGTATCGATCCGACAGCATCGAATGCGCCTACCGCAGTGACAGATACCAGAGTCATCAAACCGTAATGAATCAATGCTGGAGAGAATCCGAGCGCTGCTGCAAGTGCCGGATCGAATGTCGCAATTTTCAGTTCTTTGTAGAATATCGCAATGAATAATATGTTGACCAGCAGAATTCCAGCCATCAGACAGAATGCGCGAGGCCCGAAATCGATTCCGAACAACGTGAATCTGTCGAATGGAATCAATGCAAGTTCACCCATGAGTACCGCGTCTGTGTCCAAGTGAACATTGCCCGCATATCGCGCTATCAGTATCACGCCAACACTGAACAACGCCGGAAATACCAGACCGATAGCCGCATCCTCTTTGACCAGACCTGTCCGGTTCAGAAGCTCGACCAATACCACAGTCAACAAGCCGGTTAGAGCTGCGGCAATTACGAGGAACGGCGATGCGAGGTCCTCAACGACAAAAAATGCCAGCACTATTCCGAGGAGTATTGAATGGCTGATAGCATCACTCATCAGCGCCATGCGACGCAACACAAGGAACACACCCGGCAATGCGCACGCAACCGCGACCACAGCGGCAGTCAACTGTATCTCTAACTGAAATGATGACATCAGTCGGGTTCTCCGATAGAACGTGCGACATTCTCCGCTTCATCGTATCCGGAAGCAGTCAGCGCCCAGTGTTCACCTGATTTGAATACCAGCCCTCGTGATTCAAGCACTTCGAGAGTTTTCTCCACACCGTAAGTCGTCGCACGCATCGCATCGAGTACCGATGCGGGGTGAGAGTGTTCTCTGTTACCATGTTGAACCGCAAGCGAAAACAGATCGCAGAGAACTGCGTCAGTGCGGAGTTTTCCCCGGTTTCTGTGTCGTCTCACAACTGCCCATATCAATCCCCGATTAGGCGAAAACAATATCGAGATGACAACAATAGCACTCATGCAAAGCACAATAGTCGGACCGGTCGGGAGTTTCGCTGTCGCACTGCTCAACACTGCGCCGCTGACGCCTGCGATAAATCCAAACAGCGCGGCGAGAGTTATCATCATTCCCATCTTGTCAGTCCATTGCCTCGCAGCCGCTGCCGGCGCAACGATCATCGCGCTCATAAGCACGACTCCGACAGTCTGGAGTCCAAGAACGATCGCGATCACCAGCAGAGTTGTCAGTAGAATTTCCAGCGCGCGCATAGGCAATCCAAGCACCGCGCCATACTCAGGATCGAAACTGACCAGCTTGAGTTCTTTCCAGAATATGTTCAACAGTATCAACGCCAGTGCGGCAATTCCACCGATCATGATCAGATCTCCCTGCAACAGTGCAGCCGCCTGACCGAATAGAAACTTGTCGAGACCGGCTTGAGAAGCATCGGGCAGACTTTGTATATAAGTCAACAACACCAGTCCGACACCGAAAAAGACCGACAGCACCATTCCCATCGCGGTATCATTCTTGATGCGTGTCGAACGGACTATCCATATAATCAGGAGAGTGCCGATCCAGCCTGCAATTGCGGCGCCGATAATCAGCACAACAGGAGCTTTGCTTCGAGTCAGAAGAAATGCTACCGCGATACCCGGAAGCGCAGCATGAGACATGGCATCACCGAGAAGGCTCTGCTTGCGCAACACAGCATACGCACCAAGCGAACCGCTGACAATTCCGAGAATGCCTGAACCGATGGCTACTGTCCGAAGCGTATAGTCGGACAACAGATCACTGAATAACGAAAAGAAATCCATTCTATTTCACATCGCGGTCGTCAGCAGGAGAAATATCAGTCGAACCGTCATGTTTCGATTGTTGCAGGAACGACACTCTGCCGCCGTACGCCAGGCGAAGATTCTCATCGGTGAAAACATCACGAACCGGTCCGCCCGCTATGCGCCTGACATTGAGAAGTGTCACCCAGTCGAAATACTCCGGCACAGTCTGCAAATCGTGATGCACCACTACAACAGTTTTGCCAGACGTCCTGAGTTCGCGCAACAGCGTGATAATAGCTCTTTCAGTGGTTGCGTCAACACCCTGAAACGGTTCGTCCATGAAGTATATCGACGCATCCTGTACAAGCGCTCTCGCAAGAAATACCCGTTGTTGCTGACCGCCTGAAAGCTGGCTGATCTGACGGTCGGCGAATTGTTGCATGCCGACCTTTTCAAGCGCTGCAAACGCCAGCGATTTTTCTTTTTTGCCGGGACGTTTCACCCATCCGAGAGAGCGATATCGTCCCATCATCACGATATCGAGAACTGTAGTCGGGAAATCCCAGTCGACACTACCGCGCTGAGGAACATATCCCACATGCCGACGTTGTTCTTCGTAAGATTTCCCATAAATCGACACATAACCTGCCGCTGGTTTGATCAGACCGAGGACAGCTTTGATTAGTGTCGTCTTACCCGCTCCGTTCGGACCAACGATCGCCATCAGAATGCCTCTCGGCACCGTCATATCGACATCCCAGAGTACAGGCTTCTCACGGTATGCGACAGTCAGGTCTTCTACTTTCAGCGCAAGATCATCATCAGACATATTTTTATCCTGTCGGAAAACAGGCACTACGGCATGTTAGATTCTCTGCCACCATGCAGAGCGTTTACGATAGTTTCGATATTGTGTGTGACCATGCCGATGTATGATCCTGCGGCAGTACCCTCGGATCCCATCGCATCAGAGTAAAGATGCCCGCCGATCTTGACATCGAAACCTTTTGCTTTCACAGCAGCCTGAACCGCCCTGATGCTGCGTTCAGGCACAGATGTCTCAACAAAGATCGCCGAGATTCTTCGATCAGCGATAAACTGTGCAAGGTCCTGTACATCCGCAGTTCCCGCTTCGCTGGCAGTACTTATTCCCTGCAAACCTTTCACCAGAAATCCATACGACCGACCGAAATAGTTGAACGCATCATGAGCAGTGACAAGCACACGTTGATTCTCAGGCACAGATTTCGCGAGTTTCAAAACATAGTCGTGAAGTTCCGCGAGCTGTTGCAGGTATGCCTGTGTATTCGTATCGAAAATCACAGCGCTTGCACGATCATATTGTATCAGCACATCCCGGACAAATTCCACAGCGGACATCCACATCCTGACATCGAACCAGATATGAGGATCATAGGCGCCCTCAAATTCTTTCGGCTGAAGCAGCCTCGCTCTGTCGATACCATCTGACACAGCGTATGCTTTGCCTTTCAGCCGTTCGAAGACTTCCGCCATTGCGCCCTCGAGATGCAACCCGTTATAGAATATGATGTCCGCTTTTGCCATCCTGCCGACATCACCCTCGCTCGCCTTATAGAGATGAGGGTCGACTCCAGGTCCCATCAATGCAGTTACATTTACAGCCTCGCCACCGACATTCCTGACAATATCCGCTATCATTCCAGTCGTTGTTACGACTTCGATACGTTTCTTCTCCTGAGCGACATCAGTTTTCTTTTCTTCCTGTTTCTTGCCACAGCTCACGAACAGAGCCGCCACAAGAGCGACCAGGTATATCACACTGACTTTTCTCATCGCAGTATTACTCCTTTTTCAAGTAAGGGTATCTTCCAACTTTACGTAGTATGCGTTTATCATCTTCAAATGTCCAATGATTCTTTGTACCGATAAAGTGCGCAGATACTTAGTGTATCTAATGCGCGGTTCGTCGCAATGTTCCGGTGGCTATCAGCAAGAGCAGATAGGCAGCGCCTGCGAGTAAGATTATTGTTGCGCCTGCGGGCCAACCGGGCGCGTAACTTATCGCTATACCGAGGATTGTAACCACTAAACTTACAATAGTCGCAACGATCATCATCTGCCAGAGAGACCGGGTAAAGAAACCGGCAATTGCAGCCGGCAGTGTAATCAGGGCGATAACCATCACAATACCAACAACAGTGACAAGCACAACAACAGTAAGCGCAGTCAGGCACAGCAAGAGCATATAGTATAATCCGACATTGAGACCACGCACCCGCGCGAACTCCTCATCGAAACAGACTGCCTGAAATCGATTATAATATGTTATACCGACAGTCAGAACGACAATGTCGAGCAGCAAAACCAGCAGGATATCATCGCCTGAGACCATCAGGATATTCCCAAACAGGTAACTCATCAAATCCTGATTGTACCCCGGTGTTTTGGATATGAACAGGATTCCTACCGCCATCCCCACAGCCCATATTGCACCGATGATCGTATCTTCGCGTTCTTTTGCATTGAAACTAACCCACCCGATAATCAACGCTGAGACAATGGCTGCCACTACCGCACCATCCAGCGGATCGAGCGAACGCCAGTAACCGCTGACAGCGATGAATTGCGCGATCCCGATTCCACCAAGCGCGGCATGCGATATGCTACCCGCTATGTATGTTATCCTTCTCGCAACAACATAACTTCCGATTACACCAGTGGCGATACTTACGAGAACCGCAACAGCAATGGCATTCCTCATAAATGAGTAGTTCATGACAGCATTGAGAAATTCCACTATTCGTTGCCTCCGTTTCTAAAATGCCTGTCATGCAAAACCATCCTGATATCCTGACCGAACATCTTGCTGAACAATCCGCCATCAATTGCCGCAGTCGGATGAACAGCCACCGATCTGTTGACACAGACAACATCCTCGACAACTGTCGAGACGAATGCAATATCATGCGAGACCATCACGACAGTCAGTTTCTCACTCAGTTCTTTGAGGATTCGATACAGTTCCCGCTCGACAAGCAGATCGAGACTCGCCATCGGTTCATCCAGCAGGAGAAGATCAGGATCGCATACAAGCGCTCTCGCTATCAGTACACGCCGTTTCTGTCCGCCTGATAAAGCGGATATATGGCGATTCCTGAATTCCAGCAGATGGACATCATCCAGAGCGCGTTCGGCGGCTGCGATTTCATTCTTGTTATAACGAAACTTTCCCTTATCCAGCAATCCCATCAAAACAACATCGATGACTTGTATAGGGAATTTCGGGTCAAGAGTGACATCCTGTGGCATGTATCCGATACGTGATCGAGCCTCTTCCGGAGATTTGCCCAATACAGTCACCTTACCGCTTGTCGGTTTGACCAATCCCAGAATAAGTTTGAGCAATGTGGTCTTACCGCCTCCGTTGGGACCGACAACCGATACGAATTTCATCGGTTCAAGTGAAAAGCTGACATTTTTGAGTACCGGCTCTCCATCATAGGAAAACTGAACATTTTGCATTTCTATTACAGCGTTTTCACCCATGATGACACCTGTCTATTCTGTCAGAGATTCGTGAATCGCTTTCGCAATATAAATGAGATTATTGATATAATCGCTCGATAGCGGATCGAGCCTGACAATCTTCGCGCCAATGGCTGACGCAATGGTCTTTGCGCTGTTATCAGCGAATTGTTCCTGAACAAAAACAGACTTTACTTTGTCCTTTTTCGCCTGATCGATAAGTTTCGCCAGTTCTCTGGCTGCAGGCTCTTTTCCCTCATGCTCAATTGCGATCTGCTTTAATCCGTAACGATTCCCGAAATGTCCGAATGCAGGATGAAAAACATAAAATCGTCGCCCGCGCAATGGCTTCAGCAGACCGGACAACTCAGTGTTAAGACTGTCGAGGTCATCCTCCAGTGATTTCAGGCTGGATTGAAACCGTTCCGCCAGTTCAGGTTTCGATTTGCTTAGTTCATCGGCGATTATCCCCGCGAGTGATTTTGCGACGATTGGGTCAAGCCAAATATGAGGATCGATCCTGGAATCAGGATGATCATCGCGAGTTTCTGATTCTGTATTTTCTTTGCCTGATTTATCGTAAACAAGTTCATTGAGACGAATGACTCTTAGCCCGGGATTTAATTTCCCGACATCACCGAGAAAAGCCCTTTCAAAGGGTACACCAATCGCAAATAGAATGTCGGCTTGCGATAATTCCGTCATCTGTTTCGGAGTCGGTTCATACACTGCCGGTGATTTGCCGGGACCGACCAGCACCTGAACATCGACAGCATCTCCACCAATCCTCTCGACAAACCATTCCAGAGGCAGGATAGTGACAGTAACACTCAGCTTCGATTTACCGGTCGATGTGTCGGCAGCATGGATACCAGCGCACAGCATCGACACGAACATTGCTATCGCTGTCACCCCGAGTAATGTACGATTTGCCATATTATTCCCAGCTTGCGTGCCGATTTAAGTTGTGTCAGAATTATTACATTGCAACACCATTCGTCAAGAACAATTACACAACTATCAAGTTCCAGCAGGCGATTCCCGTCAGAAGCGCAGGGCTTCTGGCCTACAAGATGTCGAAACCGCACCTATGAAAAGGTCGATGTCAAGTTTTATTCCTTCCGTTTTTCTGTCCTAGTGTAATACACCTATTCGGGCCATGACACCCATGAATTTTTACCTCGAGTCGGCGCCCAATTAGGGGTACGGTGTCTGGGCACCAATGCGGTTTCTCGGGGCACCGACTCATTACCGGTACAGAAGTGTTGATACCGGCCTATAACGGTAGTATGGTCTGGCTTCCGTCCAGACATGATATATCATTCGCGCCAAGGCATGAGCCACGGCTACTCTGGCCTCACCGACAGAGGAGCGAAAGCAAAGACGGTAATATAACCGCTTCAAATATGGTGACCGGCGAACAGCATGGGTCACCGCCTGTACCAGAACCCAGTGCAAGGTTGGGTTTCCCTGCTTCGTGATTGAGCCGGTGTGAATGGTCTGACGGTACCCTGGTATCAAACCAGTATAAGCCGCGAACGCCTTGGAATTTCTAAAACGCGACATATCACCAACAAACGCCCTGACCACCAAAGCTGCAAACGGTCCAAAGCCGTCTATGGTGCGCAACAACTGCACGATTTTGTCGGATTCAGCTATCTCTTCGATCTCCCTATCCAACAACCCGATTTGAGCCGATAACAAGTCGAGCGTTGTTAAATTGTTGTCAACAGCAGAACGAAGTGGCGAGGACAACTCCAATGAATCCAACTGCGCTCGACCCTTCTTACCAAACGGATCCGTTGCCAATATCTTATGACCTTCACGATTTATCATCCCCAATACACGATTCTTTATCCGTGTGCGATCACGCACCAGGTGAATACGATGCAGCACAAGAAAACGCCATTGTCTGATACTGTCGTCAGGTATGTACACTTCTGGCAAATAGCCCACACGCAAAAGATCAGCCAAAATCCGGGCACCAATCCGATCATTTTTCATACGTGACGTCGCAATCAAACGAACCTTGCCTGGATTCGCCAGATGAACCGAACCTGCATACGGATGTAACTGATCAATGAACCAATAACCGTTCTGCAACGGCTCGAGTACTACATGGTAACGCATCGTCAACCGGCTGGCAAAATCAGAGACAGACGCCAACTCCGTCAAACATGTCCTTTGATCGAGAACTTCTCCGGAGAATGACATTATCACGAAGTCAAACTTCCGCTTGTGTAGATCGATCCCAACATAGATATTACTCTTAGCCATGGTCGAGTTCCTTATAGAAAATAGGCAATTATTAGGCTACCAAGGAAGATATCGTGAAACTTCTGCTCATTAGTGACACCCACGGCAAACTCGGAATCATCAACAAGCTGGCTACTCATGTTCGAGCCGATGCGGTGATCCACGCCGGGGATTTCGGATTTTATGACGACGGAAGTTATGAGCGTCTTTCATATCGTGAGCTTCAACTCCGAATTGTCCATTCTGATCTGTCGCGCTCGGATAAGAAGAGGATTATGACGCTGCCCCGGGAAGCGAGAATCAAGGCCGCGAAAGAGGATTGTCCGCTTAGCGAACTCCCCTTCTACATTGAGGGCGACAGGCGCTTCGATGTGCCCGTATACGCCGTCTGGGGCAATCACGAAGACAAGGATGTCATCGAGAGATTTTTCCACGGTGATATCCAGGTTGAAAACCTTCACATCCTGCATCACCGTCAGGCGTACCGGCTCGGTCCAGCGCTTGTCTACGGTCTCGGGGGGAATTTCCTTACCGGATCGAAACTCATGCAAAGTCCCATCGCCGGAGGCGCAGGCAAGATCTGGAGCACGCTATCCCAATACTCCGATCTGATCGAAACCGTCGAAAATGAGGCGGATCGGACCGGGTTGCGCATCTGCGTTTCACATGTCAGCCCGGGTAAAGAACCTTTCGTGGAACTCATCGGAGCGCGAACACGGGCGGACTTC
>JAJRZO010000210.1 GCA_024275215.1 Candidatus Zixiibacteriota bacterium
CAATTCAGTCGTATCAACTGCCGGTGGCTGGAAATGATCGATAATGCCCCAGGCTTTTTCCCGCCTGTTCCAGAAGAGTGCATTCCCGAAGAATCCGGTAGACATCCAGCCATCGTTAGTGACATCATATTTGTCCTTGTCAGTCCAGAGGTCCAGCCTGACATTTATGCTGTCGCCTGAATATATGCTGATGAAATATGGAACAAATCCGTCGTAACCATCGACACTTCTGAAATCGGCATTCTTATTTGTGACAAATGCGTTCCCCTCAGCCATCTCACATTTCTCAATATCGCAGATTGTGAAAAAACTGTTGTGTGTTACATCAGATGGGTTGCGAGTATCGACTGAGGCGATCAATGTCTTGCCACCGGAGGTCAGCCCGAACACGCGAAACGAATTGCCGGGATTGAAATCGGGCATCTCACCTGTGCATGGATTGTTCCCTCGCGCGTTTATCATTTCATGGAATGTCTGCCCCTGCCAAACGCTGTCGCCGACCTGAAGCATTCCCAATCCGCTTGAGTATGTGCGTTTGAAATCTTTGTCATTGGAAAGGCTGTAGTATGGTTTCATGCCCTGAAAGTCTATTTGTATAACATGCCCGTCAGTAGAAATCACACGAACAGAACCTGTCTCATTTGGTTCAATCCAGCGGAACTGCATCTGGGGGTTCGTGGATATAGTGCCCATTTCCTTGATAACATCAGGTTCGGAGTATCCGGCAATCTTGATCCATTTGTTACCATCATAGAAACGACACTTGAAAGTCTTTGTGACCTTGTTGATGTTATCATCGTTCAGACACCTGCCGATTTCCGCGATAAGGAAGATGTTTCCTTTACCGCTGATCCTGCCGACGAAGGTGAAATTGTCATAGAACCACCAGTCATCGGTGGCATCATCGACAGAGACATTCAGCGGGATCATCATATCAGGGTGTTGCTCGAAGTTCATATCCAGGCTGTTTTTCTTTGCAACTTCGAGAGAATCATTAGAACAGCCCGATAAGGCTATCGATAACAATACGAGCAGTAATACTGGTTTACAGAGCTTATTCATGACACCTTCCAATTCTCTGAAGATTAGATTCAATTTTTCCCGAACAGGATTCGCAAAACCAATTGTATCGTCAAGGACTTTTTCCTGTGATATTGTTGTGTTTTCTTAATGCTGCTATCTGCAAGATACTCAGTATGAGCAACCCACCAAGCAGGATCACATCGATAGGTCTCCATCCAACCTGAGTTTCACCATCAGGCAGCGCTAATATGAAAAGCCCTATATCCAGAATTGCTGCCAGCGTGATAGCGAGCACCCAGGGGGCACGATGGATCAGTCCGTATGCAATGCCGAGCAAGAGAGAGGCGATGTAAGAACATGCCAGAGTCCAAAGGAAAAACGTTGTCAAAAGTCGAAATATATGTGCATCTGAAAAACTGTTAAAAGCAGTAATAATCAGTACAATTAGTAAAGAAAGCAGAGGCAAAACAGATGCTACATATGTAACTCTATTAAATCGCTGTTTCCACATGCAGGGATTATACTGCTGTTGCAGTTTGCTGTCGAGTGTAAAATGTAATGATTGACTGACAACTGAATATCTATTGACAATCCGCGCAGGGTTCTTCGCCGCCTCCGAAAAGGTATGAAATCAGGTATACCGCGTCATCGATATCGACATAGCCTGAGCAGTTGGTGTCAGCTTTCCAATATGGATATGGCTCAGTACCTGATGAAATCACGTAGAGGAAGATAAACTGAATGTCATTGACATCGATCTCACCATCGCTGTCAGCATCACCGCAGATCAGAAGGGGAGGGCAATCATTGGATAAAGCCCCTATCAACTCATCGCAATCATTGTTTTCTGGAAGACAAGGCGAGTCAGCAGCGAGACCATAGTTTTCAGTCGGCGGATGACAGAAAAGAGGATCATGAAAAAATACCTGTGATGTGTCGAAACTGGCGGGAATACCCTGCAGCCATAAACTGTCTGGCGTGTAGATGTCGCAGCATGAGAAAGACAAGTTGGTATTGTTGCCGAGACATGCGACAGCGGCTCCGCTGTCGACAGAGATTATACACTTGTTGAGTGTGATAGCGGAGTACCTCGCCTCCTTTAGAGTCTCGCCCTGTTCTATTCCGATTCCGCCGATAAATGTTACATTCTCAGCGTTCATGTGTGATCCGATATCATCCTGGATCATTACTTCGCCAGCAATCAATGATGAGCTGATTTCGATTCCTGAGTTTTGTGTCGTGACAGATGTGTTCAGCAACATTGAACTATCGATACTAAGTAGAGACTCATTGCGGGCAAAGATACTGCAATCGTTGAATTCCGAGTTGATGACTGTCATAAAGCTGTATGTCCAGAACTCAACAGGGCAGTTGTCAAGATATGAGCCGAGTATATTCAGGTTTACTAACAGATTGATCGGTGTGTCATATATCTTGCTGTTGATCAGATTACATTCTCCGAATAATCCGATCTGCTCTAATGTCACGATCGATTCGGAGTTGCCGTATATCTTACTTGATTCAAAAGTCACATAAGCGCGTGAATGCAGGTATGCAACACCCCCATAGTTCGCAGAATTATTCCGTAGCACGCAATCTCTGATTGTCAGATAGTATCGTCTGACAAACATCGCACCACCCTGATCTGATGACCCCTTTTGAATCGTGAATCCGCGCAGGGTTGCGCTCGGCATCTCCCCGACATCGCCGATAGCTGTCACCACACTGCCGGAGTCAGACCGACCGGCATCTATTATTGTCGAAGTTATATGAGCAGTATCACCGTCGAGAAGTATCTCGCTGGAGATCAATATATCTTTGCCGAGCAAGTTGATTCTCTCGAAATAGTTTCCATCGGCAACGAGCACGGTGTCGCCCTTGACGGCAGCGTCGATTCCGGCCTGTATGGATGGATATTCTGCAGGCACCTGGAGCAGAGCAGATAACGATGTCGCAGGCAGCAAAAAAACTGCAACAACAAGAATTACATTTGTCAGCGTGCGTTCATGAAACATACAGAACCCTGACTTACAGTATCGGGAATCAGAGCAAAAGTACGGGAATAATATAATAATGTTGAAAACGGCTGCAAATCATTAATTCAACCGCAATTCGCACAGGGTTCAGAACCACCCCATACGGGTAATTCACAACATACAATGTGCGGCAAGCGGTTTTGTTTGTTTCTGTGCTAATCCCGATACAACGCAACAGAACATTCAGGTGCAAGATGTTTTCTCAATAAAGCGCAGTTGCTAAGTATCCTCTTCGAGAAAGCCGATAAACTCATGGGAGTGACATTTTTCTTAGAATTATGTGAAAAAGGGCTTGACATTGCTAACCCATACTGTTTTATTAGCCTCGCTATGAACGATTAGCAAGGCTACATGCGATCTTTGAAAGACCCCACGAGATTTGAAAAGCTGGTGGGAATTTTTTGACGCTAAAAGCCGACTCGATCTTTGAAAACCAAATAGCATACGGGTTTCTTTGAGTATGTACTTTTGCGAGTACAAAACCCCACTATGTGAACATCTCCCGCGAGGGAGACATAAGCTTAGTGGATTGAACAAGAATGCTTTACAGCATTATTGGATCATCTCGAGAATATTTATTATTCAATATTTTCGGAGAGTTTGATCCTGGCTCAGAACGAACGCTGGCGGCGTGCCTCATACATGCAAGTCGAGCGAGAACGGTTCCTTCGGGGACTTATTAAAGCGGCAAACGGGTGAGTAACACGTGGGAAACCTGCCCTCGGGTTGGGGACAAGCTTGCGAAAGCGAGTCTAATACCGAATAACGTCATTCGACCGCATGGTTGAATGACCAAAGTAGTGATACGCCTGAGGATGGTCCCGCGCCCCATTAGCTTGATGGTAGGGTAATGGCCTACCATGGCGACGATGGGTAGCCGGCCTGAGAGGGTGATCGGCCACACTGGGACTGAGATACGGCCCAGACTCCTACGGGAGGCAGCAGTAGGGAATATTGCGCAATGGCCTAACGGCTGACGCAGCAACGCCGCGTGGATGATGAAGCTTTTAGGAGTGTAAAATCCTTTCAGTGGGGAAGAATGTCTCTTCGGAGGCTTGACGGTACCCACAGAAGAAGCACCGGCTAACTCCGTGCCAGCAGCCGCGGTAATACGGGGGGTGCAAGCGTTGTCCGGAATCACTGGGCGTAAAGGGTGTGTAGGTGGGATGA
>JAJRZO010000211.1 GCA_024275215.1 Candidatus Zixiibacteriota bacterium
AAAAATGTACGTAAATCAGGGGTGAAAACTCAAAATCTCATGATGTGGTTATATCCATTTGCGTTTCCTGAAGAAAAACAGCAGCCCTGCCACAATGACAACGGTGATAACCCAAAAGAATATGAAACTGTACTTCCAATTGATGCCGGGTATGTAATGGAGATTCATTCCGTACAATCCGGTAATGAATGTTGGCGGCAGGAAGATGGCTGTGAAAATAGTCAGGAATTTCATAATCTCGTTCGTCCGTGTCGAGACGTCAGAATAGTAAACTTCGAGCGATGAGTTCAGGGCGTCGCGATGTTCGTCGGCTTCATCCGAGAGACGCGCGAGATGGTCATGAATGTCGGAGAAATATATCGCGGTACGCTCACCAATCAGGGAGAATTTCGCTCTCATGAACTGTGCGACGATCTCTCTTAGCGGTGCAATCGTACGCTTTACCTGCAATACGTCGCGCCGGACAGAGAAGATGCGCTTAACGATCTCACGGTCGGGATTTTCGAACACCTCATCTTCAATTATGTCGGTCTCATGTTCGATGATGCGGAGGGTGTCATAATATGAATCTGCGAGATGATCCATCAGTGTGTGGAAGAAAAAATCAGCTCCGCGCGAAATAAATCGCTCATCCCTGTGCAATCGCTGAAATACCGTGTCAATGACCCTCAGCGGTTGAAAGTGGACTGTGATGACACAGTTTTTTGTCAGGAACAGCCCGATTTCCTTGAAGGGAAGTTCATCTTCACCGCCCGGACGGCCGCTGGCGACGACAAATACGACGAAGATATAATCTTCATAATCATCGACCTTCGGACGGGACATTTCTGTCAGAACATCCTCGATTGCGAGGGGGTGAAATTTGAAATCATGCGTCAGGATGTAGGACTCTTCGTCGGTTGGTTGTGACATGTCTATCCAGACGACATGATCCGGCCTTGATACCAACTCAGCGAAATCGAGCATCCCCTTGACTTCGCGCCCGCCCTCATCGGGACTCCAAATAAATGAACTAATCATATCAAATCCTTCGTATGCCCATTTACAATTCAGGACACCCGCGCAATATATACGTTGATGGATTTTTGGCAAATGCAAAAAGGGAAAGAGGATTTATTTGAGCAGTCCAAATCCAAGAATTCGTGAAACGAACGGAGAAACTTGACAGTCTTTCTTTTCGTGCCCTGCGCGAGTTATTTGTTTACTCTCCGATTATTTCGGAAATTCTCTCCAGTTTCTGGGCCATCTGCTTCTCATATTCATCATCTGTCACACTGTCATAATCGGGTAAAAGTGGAAGACCAAGAATGCCACAGAGAAAGTTGATCTCTTTATGAGCATCCTGAAAGGTACTGCTACCCATACCAAAATAGCACACTGCTTTGATCAAATGTGCATCCTTATAATCAATAGAAGGGCGCTTAGAGAATGAATACGTAGAATCAGCAGCGAGAACAGCGTTCGAGTAATCTATCGCTTTTGAGTAGTCTGGCATGTCCCGATAGACAACCGCCAAGCCCATATCAGCATCTGGAGTTGCAAGGTCAGATTCATTAGCGAGAATTAGTTGAGCCGATGCCTTTTGCAGTTTGCCTAAGAAAGCATAGCACCACCCGCTACCGAGATGCGCTTCAGGATTGTTCCATGAGTGTGAAAGCACTTCAGCAAATACTTCATTTGCATTGTCAAACTCACCACTCTGGAAAAAACTCCATCCTCTGTTCAATTCAGCATTGACATCATAGGGCAGAGGCTCTGTAGAACCTTTCTTTAAAGAACAAGCCATAAGAGAGAGAACGATAGAAAGAGAAAAGCTTGTCAAAACATACACCAAAGTTCTTCTTTCAATCATCATAACTTCCTTTCTACTTCAGAAGCAGCATTCTCTTAGTGTCAGTGAATGATCCAGCTCGGAGCCGATAGAGGTATAGACCCGACGCACAGTCGCTACCCCTCTTGTCCTTTCCGTTCCAGACTGTCGTGTGACTACCTGAGGGTAAGTTGTTCTCAACCAGTACAGCAACTTCTTGGCCGAGGATGTTGAAGATGGATAGTTTGACATTGCTGGATTTGCCTAAGTAGTACGAAATCAGCGTCTCAGCATTGAAGGGGTTTGGCTGGTTTTGATCTAACGTGAACCCGAGAGAATGTACTTCGGGCTCATCACTTTCGGTTTCATCATCATACCTACTTGCAATCAGGTACTTGTCAAATCGCGATATTTCGGCAATGAAGATACTTGAATGCGGCTCCCTGACCATCGGCAAAGGTTCAAGGTCATCACCGTTCATTCTAAATACAGCAAGAGTGTTGTTCTCATCGGTGAGTAATCCCAAGACATCTGTGTCGAACCATAGTTTCGCAGGTGACCTCAGGGGTCCCACAGAGGATATGAGGACAAGGATGGAATGTGGTGAGAGTTCGTTGGGTATGTTCAAATCGGAATACTCTTCAGGAAGAATAGATTCAATCGAACTGATCAGTAAACCATCTTTCTGACAAGCATCCCCTGGAATTGAAACGCCTAACGATCTGTCTGACTCCTCAAAATCAGTACTTTCACCTGCATGAAGGATAGCAACAGAGATAGGTTTCTGTGAGCATCCCTTGTTACCAAAGTCATCTTCTCCGCAGACAGATATTGTATACGTGCCAGATTTGGTTAGTACGTAATCCAGAAAGTAAGTTTCGGCATATCTGTTAGTCAACTTCGTCATATTTTGAGTGTCGTCGATAACAGATGACTTGATATTTCCGGTTACTTGTGCTGACAATGGTTCTGATGCAAAGGCATAAATATCGAGCTGGTTTGGAAGAACAGTACTGGGCATAAGCGTTATCGCAAACTCGGGAGGTGTCCGATCTGCAACAACGAAAGTGAAGTCACTCTTGCAAGAAACAGTAGCTCCGTTGTTGTCGCTGGCTGCAACTGACCAAACATAGGCATAACTTTCTTCCAAGCCTGTAATTATATATTGTGTATCGGGAATCCCGTCCACTTTGTATTGCCATGCTGAGCTTTGTTGAATGCCACGGATCCAATCAACGTAAATGTCGCCTTCACCTTGATAAGCTCCGAAGTTAACGAGGATGTCAGAAAGAGCATCAAACTCTCCATCTGATTGTTCAGTGATGGCGATAGTGTGCCAGTTATTTGCAGGTAACAGAATCCAGTCTCCAGGATATATCCACTCCTCTTCGAGATAGTCGAAGTAGGCTATCTGTGCCCAGACATTATAACTCAAGTTGTTGTAGATTCGAGCTTCGATTCGATTGACATCACTCCATTGAACATCTACCGGAGGCATGATCCACTTCTGCCAAAATTCATAGTCACATTAACCTTTCCAAAAACCAAGGTAATTTGTCTTGATCTGCAAAGAGCCGGTTGAGCCAAAGTTGCTCCAATGCAATGTGAAAGGTGTCGTTGTACGAAGCCACCCTGTGCAATTGTCGCAATCAGTGCCGGGACAAATGTAATTGATGAAAGTTGAATCAGGGTAAGACAAGAACCATCCTTCAGATGAAGCATCAAAGTCGAAAGAAATCGTATCTTCCTCAGATGGGTCTTGATTCCCCTCTTTCGATACAGACCAATGTTCTTCATCATGACTTCCATCATTATCCAAGGGAGCCAATGAACTGGCAGTTCTGAATCGTTGAGACTCCATCGCTGAAGAACTCCTGCTTGAAGTAGTAGGATGAAATCGAGAGTACATAAGTCGGTACGTGACATCATCCTCCGCATCCGGATCAATCGATCGTTGCCAGATGAGCGTCACGGCATCAGTTTCAATGGAGTCATTGTCTGGTGGATAGATCAATTCAAACTGAGACGGTGCCCTGTTAGAGTTGAGGACAGTGATCGTAATTGTGTCCGCATCATTTTCCTCGCCGTCAGTCGCTCCAAATATGACATTGCTGTCTACTCCCGCCTGAGTGAAGCTCGGAATCCAGACGAAGCTGCCAGTGGTAGCTGAA
>JAJRZO010000212.1 GCA_024275215.1 Candidatus Zixiibacteriota bacterium
ATGTTTCCCCAATCTGTTCGACAGGAACTTTCAGGGTGAATATCACTCGCGCACTGTCGACATTGGCAGAATCCGGCAAATACAGACTGCCATGATATATTCCGGCAGCAACAATCGAATCATCGTCACCGCCCTCTCCGAACACTTCCTTCCCCCACCAATTGCCGAAAGATATACCCGTCTCGCTCATTGGAACATCGCTGATTACACCATCTATCGAAAATGACGCTATCCCGCCGGGTGTTCCTCGAAAGCTGACCTCGAACAAATCTCCCGGAACAAGTTCCTGATATACTGACGGCAATCTGTGAGCATTAAGGATCGCGAGTGAATCAGGCGGTACAACTCTGTATCTGTCTGCGACTACTACCGGCCAGTTGAGTGTAACATCCTGGCCATTGAGTTTTGCCTCGAGTATAAAGACAAACTCACCCGGTGAGATGTCGACAAATGCAAGGAAGCCGCCGTCTTTATGAACAGGAACATCGATACCGTTCACCTGCAAATCAGCGCCCGGTGTAACCATGCCGAATATGAATGTCGAATCTACTGCAGGAATCCGCTGGTTCTTTGCCGGATACTGAATGTGTATCTTAAGATCGCCAGCATATAGAAGCATCGGCATAAACACAGATACGACATACATCACTGCAAACAGGAGGGCGATTCTCGTACTATTATTTCTAACCATTGTGATCGTACCTCAATTTCGTCTGACAGCCCCATGTCCCGGTCTGTCTGGAAAACAGAGCCGTCCATCTTCCAGAGTTATGCCATTGAACGGATCATCCGCAATCAGAGTTATGCTGTCGAGGTCGAGATAGTCCGCGATTCCCGCAAAATGCGCAGCGGCGGATATCCCGATTGATGTTTCAAGCATACACCCGATCATAATCTTCATATCGGTTCGTTTCGCAACATCAATTATCTTCAGAGCGTTACTGATGCCGCCGACTTTCTGCAGCTTGATATTGACTCCGCCGATACATCCCTCGAATTTACGCAGATCATCGATCGACTTCACGCTCTCATCCATGATAATCGGACATTTCAATTCTTTCTGCAAATCTCTCAGGTTTGACGGAGACGGATCGCTTAGCGGCTCCTCTATCAGCTCGAGGTTAAGATCATAGGCTGCTTTGATGAGCCACTCAATATCATTAAGATCGAATGCGCCGTTCGCATCGACGCGGATCGTTCGTCCCGGCAATCTTCCAAGCAATTCAAGATTGTCCTGATCGTATTCGCCGCCAAGTTTTAACTTGAGTATCCTGAAATCTTCAGCCGACTTCAAACGTATTTCCACACCGCTCGGTTTGTCAACCGAAATCGTATATGAACTTTCTCTCTCCGAAGGATCGGGGAGTTTCAGCAATTTCCAAAGCGGCAAATCACCTCTTCGAGAGGCATAGTCATATAACGCAATATCAAGCCCTGCAAGCATCGATAGTCTGTCACCACACGCTCTGCCGAGATCGCCGTGTACCTGCGACAGGTCAAACGATTCCTCATCAAACGAGAATGACTGCTCGTCGATGGAGTCGCGGCAATCCTCGGCGGAATATCCATAGTGAATCGAAGGGCAACATTCTCCGAGAGCATCAACCAATGTCACTACGCAGACAGTCTTTTTATCCGCTTCACCTTTGGATGTCCTGAATGTTTCCCTGAGATGAACCTGTATGAGTTGAGATTCAAAGTGCATATAATTCTATCGTTATATCACACGCTTGATTGTCTGGATAGCATTGTAGATATCCGTTCTGCTATCGGTACCGTCAGGCATGAGATTTTCAATGTAGACACCTCCTGCGCTCGCTGACGAATGAATAATTCTCCCTGAACCATAATAGATACAAACATGTCCGGGTGAAAAGACCAAATCTCCCGGTTTGACATTCTTAAGCGATACCCGGCGGCCATGTCTCTGCTGATCGCGTGAGTCTCTCGGCAATTTGTATCCGCAACTGCCATAGACAAGCTTAACTAATCCCGAACAATCCAGCCCGAATCCGGATCGCCCTCCCCAGAGATACGGCGTACCGATCAGGTTTTCGAGATACTGTTTAATCGTGCGCCATCCGAGTTTGCGGAGTGATATTTTCCTTACACATCCAAGCGAGATATATGCGTCGATGCCGCAGAAACTAAGATGTCCGATGCTTTCAGTGCTTCTTTCAACATGAACACGAGTACCAAATGACAACCTGCCGACAAACCGACCGTCAATATCGAAAAGTGTCGCAACAGGAACATCAACGATATGCGTGCGATCAACTTTTTCTATTG
>JAJRZO010000213.1 GCA_024275215.1 Candidatus Zixiibacteriota bacterium
CATACTATCGGGGACACTCCTGACAAGTGCAGCCCCGAAAGTCTCGCGGATGTCGGCAAAGTTTTGGTTGCCCTTCTGTCACGCTGATAATATCTTCTACAGGCTTTATTAGCGAGGCTTGATATGGTGTTCAGGCGCCCCGAATTCTTGTCTGCATCCGATTTCAGAGCAGTGCTGTTCCTGACGGCGCTGCTTCTCATAGGAGGTGCTGTTGCGATTTTTCAGAAGTCGAAAGATGTAATCACTCCAGCGGTTATCATCAGTCAGATAGATGCCCTCCCCCGGCAACCATCGTATTTGTATGGCCACATTGGATCAGTAACAAAGGAAATGCTGACGATCAATCGCATAAACATCAATACTGCTCCGATAGATTCGTTCACTCTGTTGCCGGGGATCGGGACATATCTGGCAAAGCGTATAATTGAACACCGGCGAAACTATGGCGCGTTCAGGACTGTTGATGATCTGATACAGGTCAACGGCATCGGAGAAGCCAAACTTAAAGCCATCAGAAATATGATCAGAGCAGGTGATGAATGATAACACCGTTTTCACACAGGCTTGGACTCGAATTCGATGATGGCTATGTCAAAGCCGTTATCGTTCAAGTATTACGTAAAAGGCATCGATTCATCTGCACAGCGGAATTCGAGTTACGTCCCGATAAAAATGCCGAATCGAATCATCTTGGCAAGATATTAACACAGGTGAAATCGATGCTTCCCGCCGACTGTGGTCTCATTCCCGTATCTCTCGTGTTGCCGGCTGAATACATTGTCGAATCCACGGTGAGTATTCCTGTCGATTCAGAGATCGAACGCGATGAATGGGAAATGTGGGAACTCGTCAAGCATCTTCCGGATGAGGACGAAGGCTATTTCTACGAATCGGTCTATATAGGGCCATACGAGGATGGCAAATTCCAGGCACGCAAGATTCGCGCTGTGAAGAAACGTCTGATCGACTCGCTGATGAGGCAATCGATCTCTGCCGGTTTTGTCATCGACAGCATCTGGACTCCTCAGTCAATTCTGCACTATGTGTTCCGTAAGTACGCATCTTCGAAGAAAACACCGATGGCTGAATGTATCTACCTCGGTGGGAGATCAGCTTATGTCATACGCACTACAGGCCTGCAGGATCAGGAGCTTACATCAGCTCGATTGCCTGCCGGTGAATCAACTGATTCTTTCATCGAGACACTGGCAACATATCTGTCATGGAGTTCAGAGACACACCACAATCCGGGAAGCAGAATTCTCCTGGATGCCTCGACTAACGGCCAGCTTGCTGATGCGATAGTAAAGAAACTTGGTTTCGTCAGGTCGGAAAACAGGCCGATTTCACGGGTTCTGCGAGGTACTATCGAGAACCCTGAACGGATGATCCTTCCACTGGCGGCACTTGGGGCGATCTGATTATGAGAGTGGTTGCAGGAGAAAAAAAAGGTTTCAGACTCAAGACCTTGAAAGGCCTGGAGGTCAGGCCGACACTTGAGCAGGTCAAAGAGAGTATATTCAACATAATTGCTCCTGAGATTCAGGATGCCGTTGTCGCTGACATGTTCTGCGGATCAGGCAATCTCGGTATAGAAGCGTTGTCGCGTGGAGCAAAAAAATGCTACTTTATTGACAATTCACGCAATGCGCTGAAAGTCGTAAAAGAAAATCTGCAGACTGTGGGATTTATGGAAAAGTCCGAAATACTGAAACTCAAGCTCCCCGATGCCCTCCAGAGATTCGACGCACTTAGCGATATTACGCTGTTATTAGCCGATCCACCATACGGTACGCATCTTGACACAGAGCTTCTTACAAAGATTGCAACTGACAAACCCGTACAACAAGGATGTCTGTTAGTCATAGAACATTCCGGTAAATCGAAGGCATCCTTTGACCCAAAAAGTTACACTCTGCTCCGTGAGCGACAGTTTGGACAAAGTGAAATCTTAATCCTTAGGAAAATATAATGAAAACAGCAGTCTATCCGGGGAGCTTTGATCCCATCACAAATGGCCATCTGGACTTGATAAACAGGGCTACTCATCTTTTCGACAAGCTGATCGTAGCAGTAGCTATGGAGGGTGAGAAATCATGCCTGTTCACCGCTGAGGAACGTATTGCTCTTGCAAAGGAAGCTGTCGGAGACATGGATAATGTCGCGGTCATGGGGTTTACCGGTTTGCTTGCTGACTTTGTAACCGAAAAAAAAGCGACCGCTATTTTCAGGGGACTTCGGGCTGTTTCCGACTTTGAGTATGAATTTCAGCTTGCACTGATGAACAGACAGCTTGCAAGTGAAGTTGAAACAGTATTCCTTATGCCCTCG
>JAJRZO010000214.1 GCA_024275215.1 Candidatus Zixiibacteriota bacterium
GAAAATGATATTTTGGGACACCGAACGCAATCGTCGGGGTTGCACCTGAAGCCCGAAAACTTTTTCTCCAACCGGAGAATCCATGCTCATGTCCGCCTTGTCGTAACCCTCTAACAAATCAGGGGAAACGGTTACTTCACGCCTCCCGTTTCCCCTGACTCTATCGTTAACCAACGAGCCTCGGGAGGTTCGTGGTTTTATTCTGGCTCCGGTGACAGGACTCGAACCTGTGACCCGCTGATTAACAGTCAGCTGCTCTACCAGCTGAGCTACACCGGAGTAATGCAATCAATCTGTCTTATCGTCCAAAGACGATTCGGTATTATACTCAGGGGGGCTGTTTTGTCAAGCGCTTTTGGATGGCTTGTCCATCGAAAGAATACTAATCTTCGATATTCCAAACTTGTAAACTATGATAACTATCAATCCGATGATCGCTCCAAACAATACACCCGCAAAAACATCAAAAGGATAATGCACACCTACTGAAATCCGCGAAAATGCTATCAGCGCAGCCAACGAGTACGCTCCCCATTTGATTCTCGGATACCTGAGACTCCACATGACCGCCTGCGCAAACGAATTCACCGCATGAGAAGATGGAAATGATTTGCCTGACGAACAGTTTACCAACAAATGTACCCAGTCGAGATCATGGCACGGTCGTATGCGTCCGACCAACGGTTTGACCAGATGCGATGAAAATTGATCCGACAACACGACAGTAAGCGCAGCAAGAAGCGCTGTGATCCTGCCATATCGTCCACCTTTCCAGAACGCTATGATAAACGCAAGAACAAGTATCGATCTGACAAATATCTCCGATGTGATAATCGGCATGATGAAATCGAAAACAGGATTCGCCAGCGTAAGATTCAGAAATCGCATCATCTCGATATCGAGTGAGATCAATGTTTCCATGATTTAATTCTGCAATCAGTCCGGGAAAACCTACATTCCATGCTTCTTAAGCGCCTTGCTCGCTTTTTCCCTGATCTTATGAATCTCTTTGAGTTTCTTCCGAAGCCGTTTTTTCAAATCATCGGTCAGACTAATCGATTCCGCTTTCTCGCAAATATCAATACTTTGCTGATATTTCATAGTCTTTTCATAGATCAATGCAAGATTATACATACACTCAATCTCATTGTAGCCATTGTCATCGTGCAAAGCTTGTGTGCGTTTGAGCAACTGTAAACAGGGCGATTCGGCTCGGCTGTAATCTTCCATCGCGAGTCTCGCGGCAATGATTCCCCAAAGGAATTTCCGTCCCCCGGAGTATTTCTTATTCATTTCGACTGCGAGCGATTCAGCGGAATTGTAATCCTTCATGTCTATCAAAATCCACATCAGCGCATTGCGAGCGAAATCGGCTGAGAATCTCCCCTTTTCAATGGCGATATTCAGTTCGGAAATGCCTTCCCTGCGATCATCCTGCACGAGTGGAAGCCAGTTGACCAACTTTGTCTTGACTGTTCGCCAATAATGATATGAACCAAGTCCGACATAAGCATCATAGAATGTCGAATCAAGCTCGATACATTTTTCGAAAGCATTTTTGGATTTCATACCATGCCGCATCGCAGGCCACCACGAACCCTTTCGCGCATGATACACGGCTTTCGAGCCATATCCAAGACCAAGGCAGTAGTATGGCCACGGATTGTCGGGATCATCCCGTATCAGGATTTCGCATCTTTTCTCGCTCGAATCGAGTATGTTGTAGAATTCATCCTCATATTTATTGTACTCAAAGTCAAGCATCCTGCCCTGGAGCATTACTGCCTGCATCACGTATCCGATTGGATGATCGGGATATTCCTGCTGCATAGCGACCGCCAGCGAATCGGCAAGATCGTAGTTTTCGTTGAGCCCCGCCTCGACCATCCTGCGGATATCCTCAAGATTTGGTGCGCCGGTTTGATTACCGGCACTGATTCCGGCAGATACCGTGCAACAAATGATCAACGAGATTGTTGTGACAAGCAATATGGATGAGTATCTACAAGGTCGCATAGTGTATTTCGATATATCAGTGCAGCCTCTTCCGCTGCGCAAGCTCAGAATATTAGCAATTAGCAGCCCAATGAACCACAAAAAACTGGTAGGACTGCCGATTGTATAGTTGTGTATTTGTTCACAGGGAAATTGAAATCGCCCAAGTGTCGAATTAGTTTGACAATACGGGCAACACCGCTTTAATAGGCAGAAACATCGAATACTGGAGAAAACAATGCGTGCAATCATAACAGGTATTACCGGACAGGATGGATCATATCTTGCGGATCTCCTGCTCGAAAAGGGATATGAAGTCATCGGGATGATCCGTCGAAGTTCGACTGACTGCCTCGAACGATTGACCCACCTGGAGGGGCGTATCACCCTGAAGCAGGGGGATCTTCTCGATCAGCTTTCGCTAATCAGTCTCATCGAAGAAGTCAAACCGGACGAGATATACAATCTTGCCGCACAGTCTTTCGTGCCGACATCATGGCGTCAACCGGTGCTGACAGGCGAATTCAATGCGCTCGGGGTTACCAAGATGCTTGAAGCGATTCGTGTGGTCAATAAGAGTATCCGTTTCTATCAGGCATCATCGTCCGAGATGTTCGGCAAAGTCCGCGAGGTTCCGCAGACAGAGATGACCCCGTTCCATCCTCGCAGTCCTTATGGCGTGGCGAAAGTCTATGGTCATTACATTACACTGAACTACCGCGAGTCATACGATATTCATGCTAACTCAGGTATCCTGTTCAATCATGAGTCGCCTCGTCGCGGCCTTGAATTCGTAACGAGAAAAATCACCAATGGCGCCGCAAGAATCAAGCTGGGTCTTGCAGACGAACTGAGGCTTGGCAATCTCGATGCGAAACGCGACTGGGGATTTGCGGGCGATTATGTTCGCGCGATGTGGATGATGCTTCAGCAGTCTGAACCGGGAGACTATGTTATCGCAACAGGTGAGAACCACTCGGTCGAAGAATTTGTCAAAATCGCGTTCGCATATCTTGATCTTGATTTCAAAGAATACGTCAAAATCGATCCCAGGTTCGTTCGTCCTGCCGAGGTCGATATCCTGCTCGGTGATGCTTCCCACGCACGCAAAATACTTGGGTGGAAACCGACTGTCAGTTTTGAGGAGCTGGTCAAGATGATGGTCGATAGCGACATTGAACGATTAAGCGGATCAGCCGGAAAGTAATCTATATGCGAGCGTTGATTACCGGCATTGTCGGATTTGCGGGTTCCTATCTTGCGAAAGAACTCCTCGATGCAGGCTATGATCTCTATGGCACCCAGCTTCCCGGAGAAAGCAGAGAACGTCTCAGAGGCTTGCTCAAACATATCTCGATCTCGAAACTCGATCTGAGAGATTCATCTGCGACAACAAGGTTGATTCGCAGAGTTAAACCGGATATGGTTTTTCACCTTGCCGCAATCGCGGCTGTTCGATACTCATTTGACAATCCGAGTGAGACTGTTGAAGTCAATACAACCGGCACAGTCAATCTGCTGGAGGCTTTGCGGAAGCAGGAATCGACCAAGAGCATCCTGACGGTTACATCATCGGATATCTATGGCATAGTCAAACCGGCTCAACTACCGATAAAAGAGACCACACCGCTTGATCCTGTATCGCCGTACGCTATTTCCAAAGCAGCGGCGGACATGTTCGCGCATCAGTATTTCAAATCTTATGGTTTGCCGATTATTCGGGTGCGGGCATTCAATCATACCGGACCAAAGCAGGCTCGCGGATTCGTCGTTCCCGATTTTTGTGCCCGGATTGCAGCTATCGAGTATAACAAGATGAAATCGGAAATGCGGGTCGGGAATCTCGAAGCCGAGAGGGACATATCCGATGTCCGCGATATTGTCAGAGGATACAGACTGCTGGCGGAAAATGGCAAGCCGGGAGAGGCGTATAATCTGTGTTCCGGAAAAGCACACAAAATCAAATGGATTCTCAATCGATTGCTTGGTATGTCTACCGTATCAATCAAAATCAAGCGGGACAGCAACAAGATGCGGCCATCGGATGTGCCGATACTTGTCGGGAGTTACGACAAAGCGTGGCGGCATGTAAGATACAAACCGATTCACAAATTTGAGGATACAATCGAAGATACGCTCGAATTCTGGAGAACAATAGTCCGAAGGAGATAGAATTGAAAACTCTTGAAAGCAAAATAAGGGATCACTCGGCGGTCGTGGGTGTGATAGGGCTTGGATATGTAGGTCTGCCGCTTGCAATCGAATTTACCGAGGAAGGATTCAAGGTCATCGGTTTCGATCTCTCGCAACAGAAATGCAAGCTGGTCAATTCCGGCAAATCGGATATTGCGGATGTTTCGAGCGAAAGGGTGAGCGCACAGGTTAAGATTAAGAACCTTGTTGCTACTGATGATTTCTCAAAGTTGAAACAGGTTGACTGCGTTGCGATATGTGTGCCGACTCCTCTTTCGAAGACCAAGGATCCGGATGTCACATATATCCTGAGCGCTGTCAAGCAGGTCAAGAAATATCTCCATAAGAATATGCTGGTTGTTCTCGAATCGACAACATATCCCGGTACGACAGAAGAATTGATCCGACCGCTGCTTGAAAAGACCGGGCTTAAAGTCGGTACCGATTTCTTTCTTGCGTTTTCACCTGAGCGAATCGATCCCGGCAATGAGAGATACACGACCAAGAACACACCAAGGATTGTCGGCGGGACAACTCCGAAATGCCGCAAGATCGCTAAGGTGCTTTATGAGCAGGTGATCAATCACGCACACATGGTGTCATCGACACAGGCGGCTGAGATGGTCAAGCTGCTCGAAAACACATTTCGTTCGGTGAATATCGCGCTGGTCAATGAGGTTGCGCTGATGTGTGATCGTCTCAAGATCGATGTCTGGGAGATTATCGATGCCGCATCGACAAAGCCATTCGGTTTCATGCCATTCTACCCGGGACCGGGTCTCGGTGGTCATCGTATTCCCAACAATCCGCACTATCTTGCGTGGAAACTCAAATCGCTCAACTATTATTCTCGTTTCATCGAACTGGCGGGTGACATAAATTCACACATGCCGGAATATGTTGTCGAGCGGGTGAGTCGTGCCCTCAATGCGACAGGTACAGCTCTCAAAGGCGCGAAAGTGATCGTACTGGGTGTTGCGTACAAGCGTGATATTTCCGACCTGCGAGAATCACCGGCGCTGGATGTTATCAGGCTGCTTGAAAACGATGGTGCGAAGGTATCGTACACCGATCCGTATGTGCCGGTTGTACAGTTCGATACCGGCAAGAAGAAATCGGTCAAACTGACGGCGAATATGTTGCAGACGGCTGATATTGTCGTGATCCTGACAGACCACACCAATTTCAATTATCAGTGGATTGTCGATAATGCACGACTCGTGTTCGACACACGCAACGCATGCAGCCGAATCAGAAACGGGAAGAAAAAGATAATAAGATTGTAGGCGGGGTAGATAGAGCCTCACGTTC
>JAJRZO010000215.1 GCA_024275215.1 Candidatus Zixiibacteriota bacterium
AAATTCTCAAATTTCACAGCAAGCACCTGAGCAACAACCCCTTCTAATAGTTGAAACGTATATTTCAAGAACAGGACGCCGGGATTATTGATCCCGGCGTTTTTTTGTTGAGAGTTACCGGTTCGCTAAACAAACAGATTTTCCGCAGACATTTGCTCAGATTTTCAATCACAAGCCTATCCGCCGCTTCTTTCTGGGTGGGTTGCCGGATATTGCATAGGACAGGAGGTTGTCCAAAAAGCTTTGATTTACACAAACGAGGTACTGACTTTGTCGCCCCCGCGAAGGCGGAGGGTTATTTCGTGCGCCGTCGGGAATCCTTTCCTGACGGCATCTGATCATATTCTATATTTTCGTGCAAGTTTTATAAGTCAAGCGCGTTTCGCGCTTAACACATGTATCAAAACGTCAAGCGGGCAGGCCGCTTGACCTATTCAACTGCGGGGCACAGTCCCTGCGAGCACTCAGGGCAGGTTTTGCAACACTCCACAGGAAAAAATGGCTCCCGATATTCGTCGGAATACGCATCGAACACATCACTACAGCAGAGTACAGATTCCACAAATTTCGCCGATTGTCACAATATGAGCCAATCTACAAATAATAACAACCTGGTAGATAATACCGCGTCCGGATTGCCTGAACTGATTGCTGAGTTTCGTCACCGTCTCAAAAAAGCAGGATTGATTTCGCTCGCCGAAGGATGGTGGTTGTACGAAGATCAGTATTGCTGTCTGCATACAGTATCCGAATCGATTGACAAGTCAGATCCGTTTGTTCGCAGGCGAATCTCAGAGCTTGCCCGGCAATCAATCAGAATAGGGAATGATCTTATCGACAGAGACGAAGTGCTTTTCTATTCTTATCCACTGCCGTCGATGTTTGCTTCCGGAGTATCTGCTCTATGCTGTATTGTATTGCCTGAGAAGAACGAAAGTGTCGATTCACCGATTGGCAGAATCGCCTGCGGATGCGATAAAATAGTAAGCGAAATGTCAGAACATACGCGACAAAAGAGCACTGAAGATTGCACAAGTCACAACATCGCTGAAATTACTCCCATGCCTGTTCACAGCCACGACAGCATGCACATGCCAGTTATAACGTTGTGAAAACTGCTTCCATCAATCGTCCAGTTCCTTCAACAATTCATTCACAGCGCGCACGAGCTGCGGGTCTCTTCCATTCATAAAATCGTCGGGCAGATTCTCGACGAAAATATCAGGTTTGCGCGGATGCAATTCTGTGTCTTCCATTTCGACAGAGTATGCGCCCCATGATGGCCGCCGTATACCGGTACCGTCGATAAGCCGATATGATGATGTCCCGATGACTGCGCCCGCTGTCGGTTCGCCGATGATTTTGCCGAGCCTGAGTTTCCTGAATCCCTCTGCGAAAATTTCCGAATTGGAGGCGGAGTAGTTGTTTATCAACAGAGCTATCGGTTTTTCATAGGCTTTTGATCGCATCTTGTTCTCGGATGTGGTCGGGAACCCGCGGAAATCCCGAAGCACATAAGGTGTTTTTACAAGTATGCCGAGAAGATGTACGGCTATGTTGCCTCCGAAGTTGTTCCGCACATCGACTATCATCCCCTCTTTCCGTTCGGCGATCGATACAATTTCCCGCTTGAATACTTCAAGCTTGTCCTTTGACATTCCGCGTATATGCAGATAAGCAAGGCGGCCATTCGACAAGCTGTCAACGATCCTTCGTCGCGTTTCAACCCAGTCCGTATATGCAAGGTCATCCAGCGCACCCGCTGAAATTGGTTTGATATAGAGCCTTCTGCCTTGATTACCCGGCTTGTCGGCAACTTCGATGGACAGCCGCTTGTTTTTCATTCCGGCAAGCAGTCTGTTGAAATTATCATCGCGCCGTAATCTCACACCATCGATGCTGAGGACATATTCGCCCGCACGAATACCCGCCATGTCAGCGGGAGAATCGGGAATGACATGCTTGATGCGAAACTCTCCGCTGCGGTCTATTTCATCGTAGTCGAATGCCACACCGATATATGCTGTCTCAACTTGTTTGTCAGGCGGTGGCGAGTTCAGATATACATTGAGATGGGATGCTCTCAGTTCGCCCATCATTTCCATCATGATGTCGCCGAAATCGCGAAGTGTTCTGACATGGTTCATTGCGGGTTCATATTTGAGTTTCGCCGCAATCCAGTCAGTGCCGTGGAATGTCGAATCATAGAAATATGTGTTGAGCATCGACCAGGCTTCGTCGAATTTTTGTTTGTTGTTCGCAATGACGTCGATTTTCATGTCGGCTCTGAAAGAGAGAGATGTCGGTTCTCCTCCATCGACAGGTATCTCCCTGATAATGCCGCCTTCAAGAAACATGATCGTGTCGGAATTAGAGCTGACTGTCAGATACGACTTCCCTCCACCGGAATGTGTAATCTGCCTGAGATCAGAATTTCCATCTGTGTCGACAGTCCATATTTCCGGTTTGCCTAGCAGCGACGAGACAAAAACATATCGCTTACCGTCAGGTGTGAGAACAGGATTGTAGCTCGCAGCCGAAAGCCTGTATGCTCTTCCTTGTCGCTTGTCAATCTCATCAAAGTCGATCCTGACAGTATCGACTCTGTCGTTTTTCTCATTTTCCACATTGTCATCGTTCTTATTACTATCAAAAAACAAACTGTCGAGCGATGACTCGATAAACTCCACCTGCGGCCTGACGAGATCTATTTCATAGGTTTCGAGCCTGTCGGTAACAGAAGACGAATAATAAATCTTATCGCCCTTCTGCGAAAACCTCGGTCTGAAATTGTATCCTGCGGATTTTGTGATATTGTGTACATTGCCCTCGAGATCGCATACATAAATATCAGTCTCGTAAGTCGGGCCGGCGGCAGTGAATGTCAGCCATCGGGAATCGGGCGACCAGTCGTATTCGATAGTCGGTTCAACCCCCAGATCGACAAACATGCCATTGATCCAGACTGTTTCGTTATCCTTTTCGATGTTGTACCTGATTATCTTGTCCAACCCGCGATAGAAAGCGAGAAATTTACCATCGGGTGAAACAAGTGGTTTGGTTTCATCCTCGATGGCTTTCGAAATTTGTTTCTCGATTCCGGTCGTTGCATCTGCGGAGAATATATCATAGTTGCCGTTGCGGTCGGATGTATAGTATATCGTCTTTGAACCCGCGCCCCATACGACATATCTTTCTCTCGCGGCTGTATGCGTGATTCTTCTGCCGATTTCCGGCTTGTCTGCTGGAATGATAAACACCTCACCGTGAACTATGGCTGCGATTTTTTTCTCATCAGGTGAAATTGAGTACCATTCGACCTTGTTATTGAACGATTTCATTTCGACAAGATTCTCGCGTTCATCTGAATTGATCTCAATATGTACCCGTCTGGCCTGGCCATTCTCCGGATCGAGAATCCAGATTCCAAGGCTTCGCTCAAAAACAAGTACATTCCCCTGCGGATTCGAGTTGAGCCACTGGACGCCATCGTCCTTGAAATTTGTAATCTGAACAGGTTCGCCACCTGACACCGGAATCTTGAATATCTGACCATATTCACCCCTGCACGATACGAAATATATCTCATTCGTGATTGTATTCAGGATTGGCCAGACATCGTGATTCTCGTAGTCAGTAAGCCGTATAGATGTGAATTCATCTTTCGACCTGTCGAGCAAATAAATATCTGCATTGCGAGAGGACTTCAGATCACGCCGCCACCATCGTGACATGCCTGAACCGGTGTTGTACAGGATAAATTTTCTGTCAGGAGTGATGTGGGCAAAATACTCCTGCTCGTATCGGTAACCTGTCAGCCTGATCGGTGTGCCGCCGTTGACCGATACTTTGAAAACATCCCGCCAGCTATCCCGCTTCGATGTAAACAGCACACTGTCACCATCCGGAAACCAGCCTGTCCCGATATCGGATGCGGAATGGACTGTCAGTTGCCTTGCCTCACCACCAGTGACAGGAATAGTGAAAACATCGTAATTGTTGAATCTCTCTGATGAGAAAAGTATCGTGTTTCCATCGGGTGAAAACTGCGGACGGATATCATCGGCTTTGTGGACTGTCAGTCTTGTCGCTGTTCCTCCTTGTGACGGCACAAGCCAGATGTCCCCCATGTAGCAGAAAGCGATTGTATTTCCATCGGGCGAAAGCGCAGGATAGCGGGGATAAAGTATATCATGCTCGATGTCTGCATACATCGTCTGGAACATCAAGATTACACTCAGAATGGCAATTATTGTGGTTCTCAATTTAGTACTCCTCGGTGCTGTTAATCAAATGTTACTCATTCTATCGTTATTTGCGGGATAGTCAACGATAATGTCCGTACAAATGTGTAAATTGGTGTATCCTCATGATTTTGTACACAGTCAGGGATTCTTGAGTACCGTTGTACGCCGTTTCTGTGCACCGTCAACAAAGACAGCAAAAAGCTTCGGAACTGTTGCATT
>JAJRZO010000216.1 GCA_024275215.1 Candidatus Zixiibacteriota bacterium
GCACAATGCGGATATCACGGGTACGCTCGATGGGATCCGGTATCGCGATGACGCGTGGTTGTCAAAATGCGGATTCAGATCACGCATATCGGTGCCGGTGATGCTAAATGACAAAGTTATGGGCGTACTGTCGTTCGTCTCGATTTCAGAACACGTATATTCCGAAAGTGATGTTTCACGGGTATCGATGCTGACTGACATATTTGCTGTTGCGATAAGATTATCCGGTGCGGAGCGAAAGCTCAGGTCTCTCAGATCACAGGTTACCGAATCCTGGGAGTTGCTGTCACGACTGGCGGATTCCAGAGATATAGAGAGTTTCCAGCGCGAGTTGGTTAGGTTTTTCACTGACAGCCTGCCGGCAACATACTGCAGATTGTCACTCTACGAAGAAGATTCCGGCATGCTGAAGTGCCTTGCGGAACATAATCGACGAACGAATAATCTCTCTTCCGAAAGCAAACCAACACCTGTCAGAATCAACAGGATGCCCTGGCACAACTCGGCGGTAAAGTCTGAGGAAGTCGTGATCTTTAATCAGTCCGACAAAGGCAGATTAATGACTTCCGAGGAAGTCGGACTTGGATTCCCCGATGGCGTTCGGTCAGGAATGATACTGCCTGTGAAGGCGGGCAACAAAGTTCGTGGGGTCATCTCTATAGGCGAAATGCGAGACTGGAAACGCCGGTCGTTTTCGTCCGATGACATAGCGTGCGCTGAAATGATGGCGGCACAGGCATCGCTGGCAATTGCCATGACGGAATCAAGTTCCAGAAATGTCCCGAAGCGATGTATTCATGTTAATACTGATGATTACGAATTGCTCTCTCTCGTAGGCAAACGGCTTGCGAGTCCGCTCTCATCGATTCTCGGTGCATCGGAGTTGCTCGAAAGAGAACTGGAGTCTGTCGGGGGAAAGCCGCTGGAATATGCAGCGATTGTCAGGCGTAATGTCGAGAAAGCGGCAAAAGCAATCGATGAATTCAGAGAATTGAGAAGACTGTCGGATATAGGCAATAACATCAATCGGTAGGAATGCTCTGAAATGACTCTGTATCCGGGTAGAAAGACAACATTGACTAACGCCAACCGGCTCGATTTCGACGAATGTCGGGCTGTTGCCGAAGCGACAGAGTTTATCTCGTATGCGGTTGATGCGTCACACGATAATGACAATGCTCCCGGTATCATGCAAATTCTTATTGCGACTGATGTGATCAGGATGGAAGTCTTCGACAACATGAGGGTCCCGATCATTGAAATTCGCTGTGTGAAAAATGCAGTCTCGGCAGCGGCAGCTTTGATAGAGAAAAGATTTGATCTCTTTGTGTGCGATCTGGCTGTGTTTCTCGATCCCTCAGTTCAGGATATATGCGGCAGGATCAGTCCACATTGCAGGATCGCGCTCCTGACAACATGGGGTGGAGAAATTTTTAATCATTCAGACCTGCTCTCCGAATCGGACAGGATAATCTCAATGGAGAGGGTGCGAATCGAACTTCCTGAGTTCATTCGGAAAATGTCAGCGCAGAGAATGGAAGATCATTGTTATGAGTGATTCAATCTCAGCAATCTCTTTGCGGAGCAGGGGAAGCGCCCGGCAGACTGTGACCGCTCTTAACCAGCTTATCAAACAGATTTCCGTATCATATAATACCGATTATCTGACTATACTCGATATTGATCAGCTTGGAGTTGATATTTCAGAAGTCACTGTGTGCTCTGCAGTGATTGGTGATGTTCTTGAGCAGTCATTCGTGGAAGTTGTAGTCAGGGAGACATCCGGGGGCGGCAATTCCCGTCCGATTCATTTTTGTCAGGATCTGAGTCAGACTGATGACGATGCCATTCAGGCATCGGGGATTTCTTCCGCGGTAGTCATACCACTTCGTGTAGAATCGATGTCCGGTTCATGTCTTGTGATGATGTGGTTCCGAGAGAAACGTTCATTGTCGGGTGAAGACCTCGAAAACCTGATATTCTATGGTCGCCTCGTAGCAGTCTTGTGCTGGAATATTCTGAGCATCCGTACAGTAAACGAACAGTCGGAACGACTCTCTGCACTGATAGATCTTTCCACGACAATATACTCATCGCTGAATTATCAGGCGGTGTTACAGAAAGTGATAGATTTCGCCAGGTCTCTTGCAGCGGCGACTTATGCAACAATCTACATCCTCGATCAGGATCAGAAACGACTCCGCCCGTTCATTTCGAATTGTGCCGATGATAGCGTTTGCGGCGCCGAGTCATCGATTGATCTGGGTAGCGGTGCAGAAGGCGAGGCGGCATCAAAAGGTGAGGGTGTGATAGTCAACGGTGTTTCATCTGATCGCAGGAAAGGCGGATCTCGTATCGCTTTGCCGCTGATTTCATCGGGTGAAACAATCGGTGTGCTTAGCGTACACAGGGAATCAGGAAAACTCTTTACGCTCGAGGACCTTCAATTCCTGTCGATTTTTGCACGTCAGGCAGCCGATGTCATCGAGAATGCCCGGATGTTCCGCGATCTTCAGAATGCGTATAAGAAACTTACCACTACTCAAAAGCAGATGGTGGAATCCGAGAGAATGCGTGTGATGGGCGAGATGGCCTGTGGTGTGGCGCATGATTTCAACAACATCCTCGGTTCAATACTCGGTCGCGCTCAATTGTTGCGGCGCAATACCACCGATGAAAATGCAATTCCGGGTCTTATTGAAATCGAGAAATTAGCACTTCAGGGAGCTGAGACCGTAAAGCGTACTCAGGAATTCGCCCGGGTTCGCAGTAAAGTCGCTACACGGCAGGTGATGATCAATGATGTCATTGAACAGGCTGTTGAGATAACAAGACCGATCTGGAAAGAACAGGCTCAGTTTAACCTTGTCGAAATCAATGTCGTAACTAACCTCATGGCGGAGCAGCCGATTGCGGGATCATTCGATGAACTTGTCGATGCGATGACGAGCCTGATTCAAAACGCTGTCGAGGCGATTCCAAAGGGCGGAAGAATCGAGATTAACAGTTTTGATCGTGGTGACGAAATCGTAGTCGAGATCATTGATGACGGTGAAGGCATGACGGACGAAGTTCGTGAGAAAGCATTCCACCCGTTCTTTTCAACCAAAGGCAAGAGCAAGGCCGGTCTTGGGCTGAGCGTTGCGTATGGTGTGCTTCAAAGACATCATGCGATAATCGAAATCGAATCCCAGTCAAACGAAGGAACAAGCGTACGGATCATTTTTAAGGCTCGTCGGGAACAAAAAGAATCTGTTCCTGATGTTGTCGTATCGGTAGAGCCGGAAAATCTCAACATTCTTCTTATCGATGATGATAAATCTCTGCTGGAGGTTACGTCAGAACTTGTCGAAGCTCTTGGACACAGTGTCATTACGGCGGGTGAAGGTATGGAAGCTCTTTCTCTGTTCGAAGATGGAAATTTCGATCTGGTCATCAGTGATCTTGGTCTCCCTGGAATGTCAGGCTGGGATATTGCGAACGCAGTCAAACTCAGAAAGCCGGATTTGCCTGTCATTATCATATCCGGTTGGGGAGCACAGATAAGTGAATCGGAGATCAGGAAGCAGAATGTTGACCTTGTTGTTCCAAAGCCATTTACGATGAAACAGCTTGGTGAAGCGATTCGGACAGTGTTTTCATCGAACAGACCAGACAAAAGTAAGGTTGATGCATGAGGCTATGATGCAGGAGTTTGTATCATGATGGATAATACGCCAGCAGCAAAAACCGCAGGACAAAAGGCAACTTCAACAGAATTGATGACAGCCATCGAGGCATCAGTCAAGCGGCTGCGAATGTATCCACATGATCACCCTGCTTGCGCTGATGCAGCGCAAAGACCGTTCGACATAGTTCAGAGAATGATTGAAGATGCTGACAGCGTTGTTTTGAGCCTTGCAGAGGGACACGTCGCAGTGAATGGCATCTCATCGGGAATAAGCGCCGAAAGCAGCATCGTTGGCGATGCCCTCACCGAATTGAGCATTCGCAGCATTGTATTTGAACAGAATCTGACTGTTGAGGAAATGGCTCGATTCCTGCAATTCTTCTCGTCGAAAATCTCAAAAAATGACCAGTGGGGAGACCTGAAAGAATTCTTGTCTGAGCGTGGAGTAGCCCATGTTTCCATTGATACTCTCAGGTACGAGTTAGTCGGCGAGGATGAAAAAATTGTTTCATCGGATGCTGTGATAGGCGGCACCGGAACAGGCGAAGTGGGGGATGGTCTGGTAGTTGAATTTTCGAAATTCGTAAAGGAACATCCTGAGTTACTGCTCGAATTACTGACAGACCACGATGCGGCGCGCGAAAGCGTGTCTGAGTCCTACGACCATGCGATAGACTATGATCGCCTTGTGGAAGTCGCAGAGGAAGATGTTCAATCGCTGACTGAGGAGCAGGTGATGCAGGTTATCTCTCTTGGTCTGAAGCGAAAGTCCACATCATCACTCGACACTGATGTCGCCGATATACAACAGACATTGTTCGATGTAAGGTCTGTTGTTGAAAAAGTGAAGAACCCTGAGATTCTGCCCAAAATAAAGCGTCTTATTTCCGAACTGCAACTTATCGATGACAAGTATATCGATATGATCCTCGATGGCAAATGCTCGAGAAAGCGGCTCGCTTTTGAGGAACTTGAAGAGACTATGAAACTGGTAGAAACGGATCAATGCAGCGAACAGGATATCAGGAGCATCCCAAAGCATATCGAAGTGCTCGATGATAGTGAGTACGCCCACAATCTTGTCAACAGACTGTTTGAATCGACACTCGATCCTGAGTTGGGCAGCAAGTTAAGAGAAATAGTAGATGAACTGGTCGAGGCTTCCATTGATGCAGATTCCGGCAAAACATGCAGTGCTCTGTCAGACAGGATCAGGGAAGAACTGAATGAAACTGATCTGTCGCTTCCCAGATTCAAATTCCTTCGCATAGAAGCTCTCAAACTGTGTCGATGGCTGCTCGGTGAAAGCAGGTTGACGGAATTACTCGAACTGCTCAAGTCGTTCCACAAGTTCACTTCCACGGAAATAGTTTATGCTGATGGAATCCAGATAGCCGCAGAAGATTTCATCTTTGATTTTGCTTCGAGTGAAGCGGCGGGACAGCTCATATCAGCGGCAAAGGTTGATTTTGAGAAGTACGGGCGAATCGTCTATGATATACTTGAGATGCTCCCGACACAACCGGCAGCTCTTGCTTTGTGTGAAGACATCAGTTGCTCAAATCGATCCGTAAGGCTGATGATTCTGCGTTTGTTATCAGGCTATGGCGTTCCGGCAATCCGTGCCCTGGAAGCTATGTCTGCC
>JAJRZO010000217.1 GCA_024275215.1 Candidatus Zixiibacteriota bacterium
AGCCATCAGCATCACCGCAAATTCCACCTGCTTCTGCGGAAACACTCAAAGTAAGATTGAGCGTGTTGCCATTGACATACTCGACTGTAATATCGAGATTCAAGGGCGTAACTTCCCGCCGGGCTGCAGAATCAAGCCTTGTCCTGTATGGCTCTTCATATCCATAACCACCTGCCAGCACTGCATAACCGCCACCAAAATAAGATGTTGGATATGCCCATATATTCAATTGGTCAACCACCCTGTTGTGCGCTACGCTGTATTTATCCTCAACCATCGCAGCATAATAAAAAGGAATTTGACCGAGACCATTGAGATCATGGTAAAGCGTATCCAGAGAATAGACTGTGTAGGGACAATACACACACCAGGATCCGGTGCCTTCCTCGATGAATTCGGTATGAGTATAGTTGCCTTCCGACACATTGCTTCCGGGATTCCCATGTGTAGCGGCTGCTGTTGCGACAACATAGTATGCAGTAAATGGATTGCCTGCCGGTGGGTTGGCATACTCTGTGTGCCCCTCATTTTCATAGACGACGGCTATTGCCATTATATTTCCCTGAGTGATGCCGGAAAATGTCGAAGATGTCCATTGCCACGAGGTGTCGAATTGTGTCGTTCCGGTTAACGAAAAATCAAGATCGAGTGCAAATCCAATGAAACCGAAATGATATGGTTCACTCCAGTAGTCGAGCCACCTCGATTCCGGTTCGACAATATAGACTTTCAGGTTTCCAGCGAAATCGGAAGGCGACAGAGGACTTCTCAGGGAGCCTGACTTCAATTCCGGATTATCCACCGCTGAAACATGTCTTTCATACGGCGACACTGAATAATTCACCTGACTCGCATGCAATCTGACGCCTGATACTAACAGGATTATGACAGCCAAACATGATAACTTGCGAAACATTGTTATCTCCTTAAAATACCGGTTGCTCGAATTGCAATTATGGACATCGTTTCGGACAAACACAGATTGATCCACAACAGCAGTGGGAGCTTTATACAATAGTATCGGCTCGACAATAAAACTTCTTTGCCGAAGCAAAAAGTGAGACTCGGTACATTATATCTACAAAACCTGCACCATCCCGCAGGCAATGCTAATCTACATACGAACGCTGACGCCAATTGTGATTGTCGCTCCGGAGTAACTATAGAGCAGATGCTGCGACGTATTGTTTGTATACTGAAGATTCAAACTCGGCTCAATCACAAGGCCGTGAGAAAGTGTAACAGGTCTCTGAATATCCAGATAGAACTTCCTGCCAATATCATTGCGAATAGTCATAGTATTGATGAACTGCTCATAGAAAGCATGGCGGAGGCGTTTCTGATCGAGAATATCGAGCGTCATGAGAAATGATTTGTCGAAATAACCGAAACCACCGCTTACTATGAAACTCGGCACAAGATACGTTTTGATATTCAGCGAGATCGATCTTCCCTGCCAGACCGACTGCCACGGCGACAGGTTCTCTACTCCGGCACCCAGCACGATAGCATCATCGGTGTTGAAGAACTCACGATATGTAAATGTCGCGCTGACACCTGTTCTCGATCCAATTGGACGAGAAAATCGAGGAGAGATGTGAAAGGATTTGAGATCGGAACTCGTATAATTAAGATTCAGTCCTCCTCCCTTTTCCGTCGGGAGTTCAAAAGGATGACCGGGACCGACTTTGTAATCACCCTGACTGACAGTTTCAAATCCCGCGAATGACATTCCCGTTTCGATATCGAGCGCATTCCGTCCGGGCAAAGCGATATTCACTCCTGAGAACACCTCGAAACTTTCCTGATCGCTCGAATTATTCGCAAGATAGGCGACTGATCGATACACTATCCCACCACGCGCTCTTATTCGCTCATTGATTCGATATCCAACAGCACCGGTTGCACTGAAAGAGTTGTTGTCGAATGTCTCAAAACTCTGGCGATAACGTCTTGCGCTAAAATTCGAAGTAAAAAAGAGCGAAAAATCCGACTCGGCTGGTAGTGGAATAAACTGAACAGATCCTCCACCGGAATGAGAACCAAAACCGACCAGGTCCCTGTAGAATGAAATGTCTGCATTGGCAGCAATTTCAACTGACGGGAAAGGATAATATTTTAGAGAAGAGCTTTGAGTGCTGTAAGCATCAGCCAAACCGCTCGAGTCACTCATCAGGTTGTCGGTATATGTAGCGTTGCTGGAAAACTGAGCGCGGAAATCGCCGTAGGCAGCCGTTGCAGAAAGTATTAAAATTGCAAAAACGATAAAAACACGTGATGTCAACACCAATGTTGTCTCCTTTACCGAGGGCGGCAGACTCCGCCTTCGCACACGACTCCGCCCCCACCTGACAAGGCATTTGCCGGACCAAAGTTATCACCTGAGTTCACTCCACCTCGTTGCTGCATTAGTGGTGATACAGTTGCACAAAGAGCATCAAAAGCCTTCGAATTCGATACAGCAACTTCATTAGTTGGAGTATCCAGTTGCGTACCCGATACACCGAGATCACCAAAACTGGTAATGCTGGTAGTTACAAAAGATGTGTCGATTTCCACGTTAGAATCTTCATCACCAAACAAATCAGGAATACCATCATTGTCCAGATCGGATGCGTTGTCGTTGATACCATCGCCATCAAGATCAAGAAACACACTCTTCTTCGAGGCGGTAGCTTCCTCTTCAGCAAAAACTGTCGCGGATACAGGAATAATGATCCAGAGAAGCAATAGAAGTATTGTTATCCTGTTCAAAACAACTCCTGTTCCAAGTACAACATTGCCCTATCAGAGCCGAGACACTCTCCAATATATAAATGTATCTGCTTGTTTTTCCAAGAACATTTTCAATGAGAAATCGTACCGGTCACGGTCGCTTATTGCTGTTGAAACAGGATGTAATGCGGCTCAGCGGAAGGTGTCCGCTCAGTCAATTCTCCACAACAACAAGCTCCGCTCAACCGCCGCTTTCG
>JAJRZO010000218.1 GCA_024275215.1 Candidatus Zixiibacteriota bacterium
AAAACTTCCTTCTATGAATCTATCTATATAATTATACTTATTCTTATCATGTTTATCGTCAGGAATGTCACTTTTTTCACAAGTCACCATATTTTACTGTTCTGAATAAGAACATTTCTGACACGTTTTGCATGCCTCTCCACGTCGGTAAATCACCGCGAGAATGTAACTTTTTTCACAAGCGGTGTCAAGAGTTTTCTCAACAATTTTCACAATATTCAATAAAGCCACACGAGGTCACTTCTTCAGAACTTGGCTTTAGTAATTGAGTTACGCAAAAGAGCCTGCCTGGCTATAAATTGGGAGCATTTTCTCGATTCTATGTGTTTCATTATGAAATAAAAGACATTATAATAGGAAGTTACAGGAAGTCAAATTGGGACGATTATGCAAATACGCCGTATTAACCGGTTAAGCCTTTCTGTATAGGTGACGAGAATGTGATAAAGTCATAGGTCTTTTCTTTAACTTGTTTATATTTTGCACGAGGCGACTTCGTGAAAAAAGTAACAAAATACTTGACACTGAAGAAGGCCGCTGGTATCTTTGTTCTCGAAGAGACTGTCTTGGAACAGCTTGCGGTGTGAGCCGGAAAATCAACGCGGGAGAGCTTATGGCGGAACCATATATCATTCAGCCTGATCTTAAGTTGATTCGTGAGGTGCGCAAAGCTGGCGGTGATAACCTGAATCGCTGCTATCAATGCGCGACCTGTTCAGTTGTTTGTAATTTATCCCCTGCGGATCATCCATTTCCAAGAAAAGAAATGATTATGGCTCAGTGGGGGAGAACTGACAGGTTGATGCGGGATCCTGATCTGTGGCTTTGTTACCAGTGCAATGATTGCAGCATACACTGTCCGAGAGAGGCAAGGCCGGGAGATGTTCTCGCCGCCATCAGATCACATATCTACAAGAGTTTCGCATTTCCATCATTCATGGGTAAAGCTCTGGCAAGTCCCGCTGCTTTGCCGGCGCTGTTGCTGGTTCCTGTCGTAATCCTGATTGCCTGCATACTGCTTACCGCACCATCTGAGGGAGGCAGATACTTGTTCCTGACCAGCAATGTCATTGATTTCAATCTTTTTTTGCCGCACAGTTCTGTCGATGCCTTGTTTGTTTTTGGTAATATCATCATATTTGCCTTCGCTGCAATAGGATTCAAACGGTTTTGGAGCAGACTCAGGGCCGGCAATGATCAAGTCAGCTTATCGTTTGTCTCAGCATTTATACTCACCATCAAGGAAATAGTCTTTCATACGCGTTTCTTCGAGTGTGACACCAACAAACCGCGAAGCTGGGCGCATATCCTGTTATTGTCAGGATTTGTCGGAGCATTGATTACAACCGGTCTTGTTTTCATCTTTATCTTCGTACCCCATTATCTTCATCTCCTCGGACTCGAACAGTTTCATTCATTCTTTGAATTACCGTTGGGATTTCTGCATCCCGTAAAAATACTTGGTGCTGTCAGCGGGATATTTCTGGTTGTTGGCGGTGCCTGGTTGATTGCCCGCAGGTGGTCTGATACTGAGAAAGTCGGGGCGAGTGGATATACGGACAATCTGTTCCTGTGGATCATATTCCTGACCGGTCTGACCGGCATGACATCCTGGCTCATTCGCGCCGCAGGGCTGGCATGGCCTGCGTATATAAGCTATTTTCTGCACATTGTGCTTGTATATTTCCTTCTCTGGTATATGCCGTATTCCAAGTTTGCGCACATGATCTACCGGACACTTGCGCTGGTGTATGCTAAACAGATCGGCAGAGAAGCCAGAGAGACATCATAATTAAGACTGAACATTAACAAGTAGCGTCATTCCCGCGCGGGCGGGAATCCATTGAATGCGTGGTGTTAAATGGTCCCCCGCCTTCGCGGGGGCGACAAAGCCAGTACTCCGCTTGTGTAAGTCGAAGCTTTAAGACAACCTCTGGACATCTGCCATGCACGAATTCAAGCAAATACGATGTCTTTGTCATGCCGGACCTGATCCGGCATCCATCTTCTCAGGTCCCTGATAGACGAGAGTTACAGGAACTTCATACCCAAAGACGGAAATCCGATATCCGGCAAAACCGGTGGAATTCTTGTTGAGTATTTGCTATGTTTTGCCAATCATTGTCTGGCTATTAAGATAATCGCGCTGGAGAGTACTGTATGAATCCCAATTCCGTTCTTCGGAAACTGTCAGACGGAAGGCTCTTCTATATTTCGCTGGGAGTGATCCTGTTGATTGGATTATTGCTTCGCGTGCTTTATCCAGCGGTTGACGCGCCAATCGGGTTCACAAAATCACAGGACATTAACACCGATCCATTTGCTTACACAATGTTTGCGCGGGATTTTGTCCAGTTCGGTGACTTCAATCCATTCGATGATCCCCGCTGGGTTGTCTGGGAGAAATCGCTGCAGACAGTTTTTTCAGTTGTTGTATATGGACTGTTCGGGACAGGCCGCGCTCAGGGGGAACTCGTTTCAGTTATCATGTACCTGCTGGCTATACTTCTGTTGGCGCTTGGAATCAGGAATTTCGGATCACAACTTGGCGCGTTGCTCGAAGCATATCTTGCGGTGATAAGTTTCACAATGATAGTCTTCACCCGGATTCCATTTGTCGAAGCATCCCTGAATTTATGGCTGTGCGCATCATTTTATTTCTTCTCTATCGGATCAAAGAGAGCGATGTTCTATGCTCTCTCCGGTATATGTG
>JAJRZO010000219.1 GCA_024275215.1 Candidatus Zixiibacteriota bacterium
AGACACTCTGATTCAATGTGAGTATCAGTTCGGATCAAAATCCGGCTCATTCCGAATTGAAGCGTACGGTAAAACCAGCAATGATGTCAGTTATGAAGTTTTCGGTATTACTGAGATCGTGCCGGAATTCGCCATTGTCAGCGATACGATTACGATTCATGGTACAAACTTCGGGGATCAGCAGGCACAGAGCGATGTTGTCTCAGGCGACATCGTAATGCCTGTGGATGTCTGGATTGATACACTTGTAAGAGTAATCGTTATTGATGGGATGGTTAGCGGAAATGTGGCGATCCGAAAAAATGGAATCTTGAGCAACCCCGCATATCTGAATGTCCTGACATCCGCGAAGATCACATCGATCTCACCTGACTGGGGACCGTATGGCACTGAAGTGACAATACTCGGCAAGATGTTCGGCAATCTCGCCGGAGGTGTGTTTTTCGACAAAGAAAGCAATACTGCGCAGATTCTTTTCTGGTCTGACAATGAAATCCGAGTCAAAGTCCCTGAAGAAGCATCATCGGGTGCTGTCTGGGTTAGAATCAGTGGCGACGAAACAAACGGTATTCTTTTCCGTGTATTCAGAATCAACGACGTATTGCAAACGAGCGCAACTCCGGGTGATACGATCGACATCACCGGAGAAAATTTCCTCGACTTTGCGGCAGGAAACATCGCAAGAATCGGTGGCGCTGTCAGCAAGATCATATCATGGTCAGATTCAATCATCCGCGCTGAAATACCTATGAATGCTGCAGATGGAACAGTGCAAATCAGCATTGACAGTTTCACGACAAATTCGATCGAATTCGATTTGCGACCACTTCCGACAGTTACGCAGGTACAACCTGAATATGGTGCGTATGACGAGGAAGTTTCGTTGACAGGATATGGATTTGGTGATTCTCCGGAGAACGGACGTATTTTGTTTAATTCGATGCCTGTGACTGCATCGTTCTGGTCTGACAGCCTTATCGTTACAACTTTTCCGCGCGGCAGTACATCGGGAAATGTCCGAGTCGAGGTCAATGGTAAATCAGGAAATACCGCGCCATACGAAGTCTTTGGCATAAGCAGCCTTTACCCGGCGAAGACACAGATTGGGACACTGGTGACCATTCACGGTACCGGATTTGGTGATGAGCAGGGAGAAAATTATCTCACACTGACAGGAAGAGTCGTTAAACCGGACGCATGGCAAAGATTTCTCATTACGTTTTTTGTTCCCAGAGATGCAATTTCGGGTGATGTTGTCGTTTATATGAATGGCCAACCGAGTAATATAATGAAACTCACGACTGGTGTTTTGTATGAACTGCAGGAACCCGATAGAATACGAATCGATTTCAAAGCGGCGATTCATACCACCGATGAAATCAAGAACGGCGTCAGCATGGCGATAGAAACACCGGACGCTATCACATGGGATTTTTCATCCTTTACCGCAATTAGTGACACATCGAGAAACGGGAGTTATTATTATTTCGAGGGTGCTGTCAATGCCGCTGCCGATTCGATTGACAGCATTTATTGCTATAGTTACCGCTATCTTTCTAACTGGTGGGATCAGGACCTGGACAAAGAAGAAGTCTATACTTTCGTTGCGCATGACATACCATTGACAGAAGCAGTAACAGGTGATTCAACGTATTTTATTTTCGAGTTGACAGGTACTGAGCTGAGCAGTCATATCACTGATTTCAAGTGTTACTATCGACAAAGATATGGCAATGAAGACTGGCAGTATTGGTGGCGGTTCGACTCGATTGATTGGAATGATTCGGAACATCCTCCAAGCCTGACGATAAGGTTTGAGAAATAGTCAAATAGCGCAGGAGTGCCTCACTCCTGCGAAGTCAACCAGCAGGTATCGGGAACCCGCGCTTTCCCTATGAATTAGAGTGATTACAAATACTGGAGGGAAACAGCGCACGGAGTAGGTCAAACGGCATGCCCGTTTGACATTGTGATTCACTCGTCAAGCGCGAGCGCGCTTGAATACAAGATTTAGCCTGTGACCGGCAGATGTCCAGAGGCTGTCCCAAAAGATGTGAAATACAGGTAATTCTGTTTACGGAAATAAGTAGCGTCATTCCCGCGCAGGCGGGAATCCATTGAATGCGTTGATGTTAAATGGACCCCCGCCTTCGCGGGGGCGACAAAGCCAGAACT
>JAJRZO010000220.1 GCA_024275215.1 Candidatus Zixiibacteriota bacterium
CAATGTCAGATTCAGGTGTTTCGGACCACTCTGATCGGCAGTGATAAACGGCAGATTGATGGTTGTCTCGACCGTCGTCGAAAGTTCCATCTTGGCTTTTTCCGCAGCTTCTTTCAAACGCTGGAGAGCCATTGGATCTTTCGACAAATCAATCCCCTGCTCTTTTTTGAACTCATCAACAAGCCAGTCGATGATACGCTTGTCAAAATCATCGCCGCCAAGATGAGTATCGCCGTTTGTCGAGAGAACCTCGATCACACCTTCGCCGATTTCGAGAATCGAAATATCGAATGTCCCGCCGCCAAGATCATAAACAGCAATCTTGCCCTCTTTCTTTTTGTCGAGACCATACGCGAGCGATGCGGCAGTCGGCTCGTTGATAATACGCTTGACATCGAGACCGGCGATTCTGCCGGCATCTTTTGTCGCCTTACGCTGCGAATCATTGAAATATGCCGGTACGGTGATAACCGCCTCGGTTACTTTATGACCGAGATAATCCTCAGCAGTCTTCTTCATCTTCTGAAGAATCATCGCCGAGATTTCAGGCGGCGCATATTCTTTCCCTTCAATCGAGATGCTGACTTCGCCATTCTTGCCCTCGACAACCTTGAACGGGTAGTTCTTGATCTCTTCGGTAACCTCGCTGTACTTGCGCCCCATGAATCGCTTGACCGATGAGACAGTATTATTCGGATTAGTGACAGCCTGCCGCTTTGCAACCTGTCCGACGAGCCGTTCGCCCGACTTGGTGAATCCGACCACAGACGGCGTAGTCCGTGCCCCTTCGCTGTTCTGGATCACGACCGGATCGCCGCCCTCCATCACCGCGACGCACGAGTTAGTCGTCCCGAGGTCGATACCTATTACTGTGTTATTCTTAGCCATGTCTATGTTCTCCTTTCTATGTTTCACCCCTTCGCATCATAAAGCCCGCCCCGAAATCGTGGGCGGGCTGCTTCGTGATCTTCCGCTCGGGGCAAACCTTAGTCAACCCATCTTAGCTGACATCGACATCGATCTGTTTCGGTTTGCTTTCCTCGAGCTTCGGCAGCTTCACTTCGAGCACGCCTTTACGATACTTTGCCTTGACTTTGTTCGTATCGACATTGCTCGGCAAAGTGAACGACCGGGAGAATGAACCATACACGCGCTCGCTGCGATGGAAGCTGTTGTCCTTGTTCTTCTCATCGTACTCGACTTTCTTCTCGCAGGAAATAGTCAGGACACTATCCTCGACCGAAACTTTGAAATTGTCCTTCTCGAGTCCGGGGACATCGGCTTTGACAATGATTTCGTCCTCGTTCTCGATGATGTCAACCGGTGGCATCCAGTTGAAGTTGTCATTCTTTGTGTCGAAAGTGTCCCTGAACATCCGTCCGATCATTTTGTCCATCTCGTCGAGTACCGGAACTATCCCCCGCCTTGGTCTTGTGATTGCAAATGTCATCTTACTCACCTCCTGTTATCAGATCGTTTTTTATTTCAGAATCTCTTTTCATTTCGCCCAAGTAAATTGCATATAGCGTGCCAAAAACGACGAGGTGGAGATAGTACAGTGATCTACAACGACTTATGCGAAAATGAGCATTAAGAGGACACTCTTGCTTGTGCGCTATCATGGCAGTAACGCTGCCATATCAGCAATGCGAAGTGTCAGAATGACATCTATTCAGCAGAATTGGCAGAGACAGAAACAGGCTGGCTTCCAAAGCAGAACATTTTCTTCTCCGTAGTGACAACATAGACCTTGCCACGATAGAATACAGGCGACGATCTGATACTAAAGCCGGTCTTGTACTCGAACAGCTTACCGCCAGCGAACTTATCGAGCAGATATACTGTCCCGTCCCCGTCCGCGAACATGACAGCATCCGATCCGACAAGCGGAGTTGAATTGATTATTGTCTCCGTCTGAAATAACCAGATCAGCAAGCCATCGTCTTTGGAGAGAGCATAGAATCCGCCATCATTAGCACCGAAATAGACTGCAGAGCGATCGATTACAGGCGAGCTGAGCAGGCTGGCGAGTGTCCTGAAACGCCAAAGCTCCTCCCCCGTTTTAATACTGATCGCGTGTAGTATTCCATCAAATGATGTGACATAACACGCAGCACTGTCGACAGCGGGTGAGGATAAAATTGCAGCGCCGGAATCGAAACTCCAGAGCGAATCCCCAGTCGAAGAATCAAAGCAATAGAGTTTTCCGTCAGATGATCCGACCAGCGCTTTGCCACCGAAAACAGCAGCACCGCCCCTGATCGCCCCATCTGTCGAATAGCTCCATTCTATCTCGCCGGTGAACCTGTTGATTGAGTAGAACTCGCCTCTATAATTACCGATCAGCAACGATCCCTCGTCGAGAATTAGAGGCGCGGAAATATCTCCAAGCTGGCGCTCCCATACCAGGCGACCATTTGTGAGATTGATACATCTGAGCCTGCCATCGCCTTTCTCCGAAGCGACATACAGCAGGTTTTCGCAAATCGCGGGTGATGATGATGACGATGATTTAATCTTGATTTTCCCAATGCCCTTGCCATTCTCAGGATCAAACAGGAGAATTCTCCTGTCGACACCGGGTATTACGCCAAGACCATTATTGACAACTGGAGTACCATAAGCGCGAGTCGATATTTTCCTGCTCCACAGCAGAGTATTCACATCACCGAGAGTTGTGTCAAAAGCGTTGCCATCGGTGGAATTGCGAAACATATCCCAGCCGTCGGCAGTGTAGCTGAAATCTTTTACATGAACAAGCCTGCCCGAACAGTTCACGACAGCAAGCGACAGAACTGCAAGTATACATATAAGCGTGATGTTCTTTTGTGTCAGTCGCATCAGAAATTCCATCCGAAAAAGAAATCGAAATCCCATTTGTCGGAAATCTTGCGATAGTCAGTCGGCCTGGAAAGATCGAAACGCAACACAGCCATGTATCCGAGGGCAACTCTCGCACCGAAACCTATTGAGCCATAGAATTGCTCGAATTTATCATCCCAGGCGCTGCCTGTATCCCAGAATATGGCTCCCCTGATACCTGAGAAACCTATCTTTGCAAGCGGGAACCCGATGAACAGATTGTCGATCAGCGGAAAACGAAGCTCGTTTGACCATAGTGCGACTTTGCGGCCATAGAACTCCCTGCGGTCATACCCTCTCAGCGACCAGCTTCCGCCAAGATACAGCCGCTGCGGCTCCACGCCTGACGACATGAATCCGAAAATGCGAGTCGCGAAAGCGGATGACCTTCCGAGCCGGATATACTTGCGAAAGTCGACAGATGCGATCTTGGCAAAGCTTCGCCCTGACCTGAGATCATAAGTAAGGCCAAGCGTCACGTTGTATCTTGTGCCATCGATTGGACCGGAAATATCCCACAGGCTGTTATCCTTTACATAAGAAACGAAATTCGTCGAAAGGATAGCGTGTCTGGTCGAATCGAGCGGGAAAAAGCTCCGCTCCGACTTCCTCAGCACCGATGTAAACTCCACCCGCCGGAATCTCGAGAATGGGTAGCTGACAAGGAACAATCCGCCAAACTGTCTTTCGTCGTAGTCTCCATCACGCCTGTTGTAGTATTCGTCGAAGAGATGGAAAATCCCGCCGCCGATATTCACACGGCCTTCGCGATTGATATAAGTCAGTCCGACATTGAACGACGACAGGAAGTCACTCCTGACAGTGGAGTTATTGTAGAGCAGAAAATAGTATTGATGGTTTCCGAGAATATCCGAGTATGCCATCTGGAATCCGCCGAGTGCGCCATAAAAAGCATCGTATGCAACCGCTGACTGAGCAACATCAAAAGAGAACTCGTTGTTGTATGCGTAATTCGCCTGAGTCTTGCTGCCTGAGATCATTTGCGGCGCCCACGCGATATGTTCGAGAGGTGTGTTGTCCAGCGGTACGAGCAGCGTATCACTAAAGTTAATTGAATATGCTCTGATGCCGCCACGTTCGTACGCTGAAAATATCAATCTGTCATCATCAGGACCGAAAGACGGGTCGAAAATGCCTGCGGTAAAACTGCCAACTCGATAGAGATTTCCAAGACTGTCGAGGGCGTACATATTCGGGATCCCGTGACGTGTCGAGCGAAATAATATCCAGTTCCCATCGCTGGAATATGATGGAGTGCCGTCGTTATACGCCCCCCATGTCAACTGCTCTATTATGCCGCTTTCGAGATCAAGTGAGAACAAATTACGACAGCCTTCCCTGCCACCAGTTGTCCTGTCCGATGCAAAGACAACTGAGCGGCCATCTGGAGCAAACTTGGCATCGGAATCCCAGTATATGTCATCTGTCAACTGAGTGAGCGAGTCCTCGGCAAGATTATACAGGTACAAATCATATTGCCCGTTTTTTCGAGCGCCCGTAAAAACGATCCGGCTGCCATCAGGTGACCAGGCGGGTGACTGTAACACCAGTATCTTCCTGAAATCGAGTTTCCTTTCGATTCTTCTCTGTTTCAGATCAAAAATATAGAGAACATCACGCTCCTAGTGCTGCGATGCAAAAGCGCGCTGAGCTCGCTTATAGATCGAGATCTCCTATTTCAGCAAAGGCAGCGATTCAAA
>JAJRZO010000221.1 GCA_024275215.1 Candidatus Zixiibacteriota bacterium
GTATTTAGTATATTTCATTGCAGATAGTTACAACAGAGAATCCGCAGGGGCACAGCCCCTGCGAGCACTTGAGGTGGGTTTTTCAACAAGCCCGCAGGCGGGAACCCATTGAATGCGTTGATGTTAAATGGACCCCCGCCTTCGCGGGGGCGACAAAGCCAGAACTCCACTTGTGTAAATCAAAGCTTTTGAGACAACCTCTGGACATCTGCCGCATATGAAAACAAGTAGATATACAAAGATTGTCATGCCGGACTTGATCCGGCATCCAGTCTTTCTCACGCCCCCAAAACGCGAAAAGAAGGTGGTGATGTTTGCGAAAGAAAGTAGTGTCATTCCTACGCAGGAGGGAATCCATTGAATAAGTTGATGTTAAATAGGCTCCCGCCTTCGCTGGAGAGACAAAGCAAGAAAAGTAGCTCACGCTCGCTTGAAGTGTGAGAAGATTCTGTGTAGGTCGGTGTTCCGCAGCAGGCGAAGCCTGCAAGAAACCCGACATCGAGCTTCGCCGGATACAGCCGGATCTACAAACAGGATGTATAATCCATCAGATTTCTACTGTCTGACCGATTCCTTTCTCGATAGCACGATCATAAACCAGTTTAGCAGTCGCGACATCCTGAATAGCAAGGCCGTTCGATTTGAACAGCGTGATTTCGTTGTCATCGCTTCTCGCAGGTTTTTTGCCGGTCACGATTTCACCCAGGTCGGCGTGCAGATGCGACTTGTCGATAGCGCCTTCATCAATTGGGATCATTATATCGCCCGCTTCTTTGAGACACGCTTCATACGAATCAGCAATCACTTTCGATTTCCTGATTATCTCCGTATCGAGTTCGCGCGCTGCCGGAGTGTGGCTGCCGATGCCGTTAATGTGTGTTCCAGCTTTAACTTTGCTACCATCGAATATCGGTGTCGGTGATGATGTCGCGGTGCAGATAATATCAGCGGTTTCGAGAATTTGATCGGGTGTTTCAGCGCGAATAACATCAATGCCAAGCTTGCTGCTCATCTCGGCAATGAAACTCGCTGCGGCATCATCCGAAATATCATACACGTATGCCTTCGACAGATTCCGTGCAATAGCTGCTGCCCATAGTTGCATTTTCGCCTGCACTCCCGCTCCGAATATCCCGGCGATCTGACCGTCATCCTTGCGAGCGAGATATTTCGTAGCTACGCCGCTGACCGCTCCCGTTCGTACCGCAGTCAGATAGCCGCCATCCATGATGCAAATAACATCGCCGGTTTCCGGATCCTGGAGCAGAACTTTGCCGATTGTAGTCGGCATATCATGCTTGGATGGATTGTTCTTGTAAACTGTCACAACTTTGCATGCCAGTGCGCCCATCTCCTTGAGATACGCGGGCATATAGAGTGACAAACCATCGGGCGGCGTAATGTTTATCCGCAGCGGCAGAACCGCAGTGCCGTTCGCCATCTCGGTAAATGCTTTCTCGACAACATTCATACAGTCTGACATTTCAAGCACATTTATCACATTGTCTCTTGTCAGAATGAGCGGCATTTCTCCTCCTTGGTATACTATTTCCGTAAAATTATCAGTATTCGGAAGAGATTTGCAAGTCAATTGTTCCAAATTGAATCGCATGTGATCAGAACCAAACCGCATGCTGAAGACTGAGAGTATCGAGCCGATAAAAAAACAAAGGAGATGATACCATGAAACGATTTTGTATTCTATTATCAGTAATAATTCTGATTGCATTCGTGTATAGCTGCGCAGGTGTCGTATATATACCAGAACCTCCGCCGCCACTCAAAACTGAGATAAAAACCGCCAAGCCGGGTCCTAATGCCGTATGGATCGATGGCCATTGGAAATGGAACGGTCACAAATATGTCTGGAAACCGGGATACTGGGAGAAAAACCCACGAGGCACATGGGTTCCGGGACATTACACCAAACGTTCCCGCGGCCATGTATGGGTGCCGGGGCATTGGAAACGCTGATCTGAACCAAAAGCTCAGTTCACAAACCTGGGTGACTCGCAAACTATGAACATGGCGCTGGTCCCCCCGAAAAGATATAATTGATCAGGTAGACAACATCATCGATGTCAACGCTGCCTGACATGTCGGCGTCACCTGATTCAATGGGTTCAGGTGATGAGCCGGTACTGAAAATGTAGTTTAGCATATACATTATGTCATCAAAGTCGATCTCACCGCTGCTGTTGCAATCACCACAGCCATA
>JAJRZO010000222.1 GCA_024275215.1 Candidatus Zixiibacteriota bacterium
GACGATCCTTCCCATGTTGCCATCGCAGGACCACAAAGCAGCATACGATGGCGACCAGGGACCAAATACTGGTGGCATGGGCGCATATTGTCCCGTACCGTTCGTATCTGAAAGTCTCATGAATGACATCTATGATCTCGTGCTGGAACCGACCGTCAGGGGACTTAAGGCTGAGGGGCGAACATTCAAAGGTATCCTCTATGCGGGTTTGATGGTCAACGAGAGAGGTCCGAAAGTCATCGAGTTCAACTGCAGGTTCGGAGATCCGGAAACACAGGTTGTCCTGCCTCTGCTTCAGAATGATCTGGCGGAAATCTTCATCTCGATTGTCGACAACGATCTCTCACTTGAGGAGTTGAGATGGCTGGATGCGTATTCAGTCTGTGTGATTCTCGCTTCCGGTGGCTACCCCCTGAGATATGAGAAGGGCAAGCCCATCAGGGGACTTCCCCGGAAGAGAATCGGTCGATCATTTATTTTTCATGCCGGAACTAAAAGAGTCGAGAATGAAATCCTGACCGATGGCGGACGTGTGCTGGGGATAACATATCTCGATTCAAATCTCCATGATGCAATTGCAGGCGCCTATGAAGTCGTTGAAAAGATCAGTTTTGAAGGTGCATTTTACCGTAAGGACATTGGTCATCGAGCTACACGACGAAGAGGCCGCCTGATACACTGAGGAACATTAAATGGACAAAAGAGTATTACTAATAGCCGGGTCAAAATCGGATTCGGAGTTCGTGAACCGGTGCGAGGAGTATCTTGACAAGCTCGGCATAGGCTACAACACCGAGTACAGTTCAGCCCACAGAGATCCGGAAAGGACATCGCAACTTGCCAGAGAGGCAGAAAAAAGCGGTTATGAAGTGATTATATGCCTGGCAGGAATGTCGGCAGCGCTTCCGGGAGTGGTCGCTGCTCATACAGCGCTCCCTGTTATCGGAGTTCCTCTCGATTCATCGGCATTGAACGGGATGGACGCTCTCCTGTCTGTAGTTCAGATGCCACCCGGAATACCTGTCGCGACAGTTGCCGTCGGCAAACCGGGAGCCGCCAATGCAGCTATTCTGGCTGCGAGAATACTGTCGATCAAATACGATGATATACGTGGCAACCTTGATAAGTATCGGGAAAGTATAAAACAGAAGTAATAAGCAGAGGATGACAGAATGAAAGCTAATTTCAGAGACTCAAAAGTATTGAGAACACTGATAATCGTCCTGCTGGGAATTATTATCACATCGGGATCAATTCTCGCTCAGGACAACACAGCCAAAGAGAAATTCAACGAAGGGATTCAGGCGGAAAAGTCAGGCAAGGTTGATGCAGCGATTGCAGCTTATAATGCCGCTGTTGCAGCCGATCCCGGCTTTGCCGATCCTTATCTGAATCTTGGCGCAATCTATTTCGGGAAAAAAGATTACACAAACGCCATAAAGAGTTTCAAGAAATACACTGAACTGAATCCGAAAAGCTACGATGGTTTCAAGAATCTCGGATATGCGTGTGTCGAAGCCAAAGACCTCAAGAATGGTGCGGCAGCCTTCGAGGCCGGCCTGAAACTAAAGCCGAAAGATGTCGAGTTGCTGAAGGGATACGCAAATCTCTATTACAAAGCCGGTAGCTGGGCTAAGGCGATTGAACGCTACAAAGCATATCTCGCCGTCAATCCCAAAGATGTCAAAGCCCTCACTAATCTGGCTAAATGCTACGAGGAATCAGATAATACGGCTGATGCCATTGCCACATATAAAAAGGCTATCAAGGCGAATCCAAACTATCACATGGCACATTTTCAGCTTGGCAGTCTCTACTATGCCCAGGGTGACTATGAAAATGCGGCGGCTGAATTCGAGAAATCATCCGAGTTGAACAAAAAACACTGGAAATCATTCTACAACCTCGGCAATGCAAGAGTCGCGCTGGAAACACAGGAAGATTATGTCGATGGTTATCACGCTTACATGACATTTCTGAAGCTGACATCCGGCACAAAGAGTAAATCGATCAAGAAACTTCGCAAGAATGCTCAGGACATAACGGCCAAACTCAAAGATTACTTTGAAGCCGAAGCTATCGACTACTAATCTGTTGGCTACATGGATTTATTCAAAGGACAAAGGGTCGTGTTTAACGACCCTTTGTCTTGCCCACTTTTTGCATCACACGACGACCCTGTCGCTGCCGGGAGATGTCAGGACTACTTTATAGAGCAGAATCTGACAGCTAATTGTCTTTCCAGCCATCGCATTTCGGCAATCATGGTTCGATTATAGTTGCGCCAGTCTCGACCAATGCTTAATTGTCCAAAGTGAGACCGTGTCCTGTGGACAGCCCTCACAACAGGCAGGCATGTCCTGCTTTATGATACTGAGCTTATTATGGGAATATTCACAGCAAATGCCGAAAACACGACAAGGCTGTCACTCATAGTCAATGTTATTCTTTTCGTTCTGAAACTTGTCGGAGGAATTGTCGGCCACAGTCGGGCTTTGCTTGCAGACGCACTAAACTCTCTTCTCGACATTGTGGCCAACACTATCGTGTGGATCGGCATCAAGGTCGCCAGGCGCCCTGCTGACGAGAACCATCCGTACGGTCATGGACATGCTGACACGCTGGCTGCCCTGTTTGTCGCGCTATTACTTGTCATCACCGGCATTTACATCGGCATAAGCGCTATCCAGGTTATTATCGAAAAGAACTATCGGGCTCCCGGGGAGATAGCCACGATAATTGCAGCATTTACTATCGTGGTCAAAGAGATTCTCTATCAATGGACAATCAGGGCAGGACGGAAAGCGAATTCAGCGGCAGTGATAGCCAATGCTTACGATCACCGCTCTGATGTCTACGCATCATCAGGTGCGTTGATCGGAATCGTTGTCGCACAAATTGGATATCCGATTCTTGATCCAATCGCCGGCTTCTGGATCGGATTACTTATCCTGAGAAACGCAGTTAAGTTGATGAGGGACAATCTCCATTTCCTGATGGGGGGTGCGCCGGATTTCGCTATCATTCGTCAAATAACTGAAACCGCAAGTGGTCATACAGGTGTACAACATGTGAGAGATGTCAAGGTTCGGTCGGCAGGTCCCACATACATCGCCGATCTCAAGATAATGGTCGATGGCGAATTAACCGTCACAGCAGGCCATGATATAGCCTCGGACTTGAAGGAAATACTGCTGAAAACAGTTGACAATTTGCAGGATGCAATGATACATGTAGAACCGCTGGAGGATTTGTCAAAGAAAGGACATTAGTGAAATACGCACAGAACATTTGTGAACTGATTGGCAAGACGCCCCTTGTTAAACTAAACGATACAGTATCTGACATTCCGCCTGTTGTTCTGGCGAAGCTGGAGTTCATGAATCCGGGCGGTTCGATCAAAGACAGGATGGCAAACTACATAATATCGGAGTGTGAAAAACGCGGTATGCTGAAGCCGGGAGACATCATTGTCGACAACACATCCGGCAACACCGGCGCAGGTGCAGCAATGGTAGCCGCAGCAAAGGGCTACAAGTCGGTCTTTACAACACCGGAAAAAACGAGCAAAGAGAAACGGGATTTTATTAAATCCTTTGGAGCTGAAATTATCGTGACGCCATCCGATGTTCCACACGATGACCCATCAAGTTTCTACATGGTTGCACGGCGCATAGGAACACGCCCGGGACATTTGTACATGGATCAATATGACAGTCAGATCAATGTCGAAGGGCATTACAAGACCACCGGACCGGAAATATGGCAGGATACCGACGGCAGGATTACTCATTTCGTATGCGGAATCGGAACCGGCGGGACAATCTCAGGTGTCTCAAAATTCCTCAAGGAGAAAAACCCTGACATAAAAACTATCGGGGTCGAACCGGTGGGATCGCTGTTCGCAGCGTATTTCCGTGGAAACCCAATACCCGACCCCAGACCATGTAAGGTTGAGGGAATCGGCACCGATGTAATTACAAAGGCTTTCTTGAAAGAGTACATTGATGATGTGATACAGGTTGATGACAGTTCAGCTTTCATGGCGGCCAGAGAGCTATGCAGACGAGAGGGCATCTCCACCGGGGGATCATCCGGCGCAGTGCTACACGCTGTTCGAAGTTACTGCAAGAACCTCTCCGAAGACGATAGATC
>JAJRZO010000223.1 GCA_024275215.1 Candidatus Zixiibacteriota bacterium
AACAGACAAGTCGAAACCATATTCAATATCCGACTGAACATAATCCTGTTGCTCATAATCCGATCGTTGTGACCAGAAAACAGATATTGATGGTTTCTCGAAAATCTGAAGTTCATCGGAAACGGTTCTCGTCGCTTTGAGTTCAGTGATATTATAGACATAATCAAAATTAACAACATCCTGCGTGTCGTAGGCGATATACTCCATTTGATTCCTTAATGTCGCATACCAGCTTTGCGACAGAATCGTATACAACTCGATTTCCAGATAGTTCTCCCAGGAATCATCAAGGTTGTCTTCTTTCTCAGCGAGCAGTCGAGTCAATTCGTCGTTCAGACGCATGTTGATTGCAGCTATCGGTGACCAGTCGAATTGCAGTCGAAACCTGTGTTTTGTCAGGTCAAGCCTGCTTGAGTCAGGTACGTTTCTCGTATCATTCCGGTATGTCAATGAAAACAGGTCGGTCCATCCAAACTGCCGCTCGAATCCGACTGTAAATTTATTGTAATTATAATCGTAAATGAACTCGCCGGTGCCATCGTATCTGAGCACCTCGAAAACATCGCGTGCAACCAGGAATAACCCATCGCTCAGTTCCGGTTTTAAGCGAGCTTCGGTAACATTCGAGATATAGCCATTTCTGCCGGATGAATCCGTATCGAGAACAGCCCTTGTGTCGAGTACATTGCTGAACCTCAGAGAGCGATACTTATATCGCAATCCAAGAGTGTTGCGAATATCCTCATGCGATCCGGTAAATGAATTATCAATCCTGAATGAATTTCCACCGTCAGATATTCTGTTCCACTCGAGTGTCGCCCTGAGACGAGTAGCATCCAGTTCGTCGGAATTCTGCTTCAGTGTGCTCAAAGAATCCTCATCGAGTGCAAGTGTGTCGACCAGGGTGAGGTAATAGCCCTGAGTCATTTTGTCATGGCTCAGCCCGACTGTGATGTCAGGATTGTCGCCGGCATATAGATTTGGTTCACAGAAAAGGAACAGACAGGATACGGTCAGAAAGAGTATTCTGGAGGAAAACATTGCCCCTACACCGATCCGTCAGGATTCATAAGTGATTCTTTCCTGTCGAGCAGATCAGAGAACCTACCTGCCAGGCATCGATTGCGCTTTCAACAGAAGGTCTCTCGCAGCCTTTGCCTCGACCATTGAAGTCTGAAAATCTTTCGATTTGAACGCTGCAATCGCATTATCCTGATGGGCAATTGCCGCTTCGAGGATACGCGAGACTCCGGGGTTCGGCGTGTCGGTCAGAATGTCCTTCAGCCTTTCGACTAACCTGTGATTTTGTTTCAGCAGCGATTCGATTCGATCCGGCTGGCTGCTTCGCTCCATGATGCCGAGAGCACGCTTGGTAACATCGCGGGCATTCATCGTCTGTTTGACAGATACTCTCAGTCTGCCGGCAGTCAGACTCTCCCATGCTCTCGACTGGATTCCCTCAGCATTCGTCAGAAGTTGCGATACTTCTCCGTTGGCTCCAAGCTGCACACTTTGTTCGCGCGCTCTGGAGATTAATTCATCAGTCCTTTCAAGCTCACGACGGACACGGCCTTCGTTGTTAATATCCGAATTGGCCGCGATAATTGCACGTCTCGCAATATCTCTGGCTTTAAGTGTAGCCTTAAATGCAATCTTGAGCCTGTTGCCTCTGAAAAATCTCGTCGCTTCATCCTGTGTCTTTTGCGATGTCTCAAAGAGGGACCCCGCCTTAAGGCTTCCCGACTCAGTGATTGCTTCGTCAGCCTGCGCGAGTATTTCATTTGTACGTTCAAGCGCACGCCTGACGACGGAATCATTGTTTTCAGAGTTTTTCAGTATAGCGACTGCTTTATTTATCTGGTCACGCGCCGACATTGTCATCTTATATGATTTCTGAAACATTCTTCCCCTGTAAGCTCTCTTCGCCTCGCGTTGCAACTTTACAGCATTTTCCAGATGCTTGTTTGCCATGATAGATCCCGCATTCCGAGAGGCATCGGCAGCTCTTTCGATCATCTCATCAGTCTTCTCAAGCTCGCGCTCAAGATTCGATGTCCACTGCGCAGAGGCTGTTGAGAAAAACAGCACAGCGAGAAAGATCGCGACGATCACCGCTCCGATTCTTCTCCTGTGTCGTGCCTCAGATTCAAACATCGTTTTCTCCGTTTCGTCTCGTGTCCGACCGATTAGTATCGCAACAGACGTGCCGACAGATGAGAACAGATGCGATGCGAGCCACGCCATGCGTGACAACAGGTTACGTAGATTAACAGACTTGCAGCGAAACCCGGAAGAATATGGACTGTGATCCACTGAACCGTCACGCACGCGATATGTACATTCTGGTACACTATTCAATGCCATACTTCTCCAGCCGCGAGTAGAGCATTCTGCGAGTTATATTCAGCATTTTCGCCGCTTTTGTCTTGTTGCCGTCCGATTTTCTAAGCGCTTCTATGACTGCCTGCTTTTCGAGATCATCCAGTTTCAGGCTTTCATCACGTCTGACAGAAACTTGTGGGGTCGGTTTAACTTTCAGCATCAGGTGGGATGGTGCAAGTTCTGAACCAGATGCGAGAATCAGCGCTCGTTCC
>JAJRZO010000224.1 GCA_024275215.1 Candidatus Zixiibacteriota bacterium
GTCGCCGATTCGGAGCATATTCTCGGCTGCGTCGATCCCGATACAGAGTTTGATGTCAGGGTTATAATCGGCTGCGGCAAGCAACAGGTCGCATGTTCCACATGCCAGATCGAGCACACGATCATGAGGAAATCTCGCTATCAGGCTCGCAACTTTTCTGCGCCAGATGAAATCCTGCCCGAACGAAAGCAGGTGGTTGAGCAGATCATAACGCCTTGATATTCTGTCGAACATCTTCGGCGACTTTAATTTCGACGGGATATCCATCTGCTCGGATAAAGGGTTGTTCATCAGGTTCGCACCAATGTGTTCAGTCAGTTCCACAATCTTCATGTCCTCTTCACTATCGCCCTTAAGCGATACAATTGAACTTAGAAGTATACACAACGGCGACATCAGCCGCAAGCGGTTTGCCCCGCCTGCCTGCATTCACTGAACAAAAAGTGTAGCGTCCGTTAAAGCCGGTATCAAGTCTTCAAATCCTGAACCAGATGCCGGGTTGAGTCCGGCATGACGAACGCTGCGAATACTTGCTCTTTGTACACGCATAAGGATATATCAAAAGTACATGGTCGAAAGAAGTCGCTTGTCATTATTTTACTCATATTTTTTGAGGAAAGTCAAACCATCAAACGGCTTGACGTGGGGCAAGGTTCGGAGTATCCTTCTGTACTTATAGTAGGTCGAAATCACTGCGGTTTCGACATCTTTGAACCTATCAAGCGGACAGGCCGCTTGGTCCGCAGGTGCTTCAATCAGGGAGGTTTTGTGATGCGTAGACTGATGGCGATATTTTTGACGCTGTGTCTTATCATAGGCGTGGCCCACGCCGAAATAAAACTTGCGCCGACAGAAACATTCAAACTCGACAATGGCATGACAGTGATTCTGAAAGAGAATCACTCATCGCCAATGATTACATCGGTTGTATTCATCAATGCCGGTGCGCGCTATGAAAGCGATTACAATAACGGCGTTACGCATTTTCTCGAGCATCTTCTTTTCGACGGTACAAAAAGCCGTGACCGTATCGCTGTAAACGAAACGGTCGAAAGGTTCGGCGGATATATCAACGCATTCACACGCGAAGATCTGACAGCTTATATGATCCTGATGCCGAAAGAGAATATCGACATCGGGCTCGATATCCAGTCGGATCAGATATTCAATTCGATTATCCCTGAAAGTGAACTTGATAAAGAACGAAAAATCGTCATCGAAGAGATGAAGATGAATATGGACGATCCTGATTATCCCGCAGAAGTGTTCCAACGTGAGACACTGTTTCGCGGCACACCATATTCGCGTCCGGTGCTTGGTTATGAAAATATCATAGCGACAATCCCACGCGACAGGATCATAGAGTACTATAAGACATATTATATGCCTAACAATATGACTGCGCTGGTGATCGGTGATTTCAAGACATCTGACATGCTTGCCAAGATGGACAGCTACTACGGCAAATATCCTCCTGCGCCGCTGCCGGAATTTGACAAAGTCGATTTCAGCATTCCCGACGGTAAGACTGTCAAACGTGCCGAACTGGATGTCAAGAACACGCATGTACAACTCGGATTCAGGGCGCCGCATTTTTCTGATCCCGATTATTATGCGTACTATATGCTGGCCGAATATCTCGGTTCAAGCGATATATCACCGCTGACAAAAGTACTCACGGAAGGCGAAAAACCCATCGCACAAAGTGTCAGCGCATGGCTTCAGACGCAGAAAGATTTCTCGGTCTTCCAGGTATCGGCAATGTCGAATTCTTCCCAAAAAGCCGACAAGATTCTCGAAACGATCGACAATGTAATGTCTGATCCCGCGAAACTTGTGCCGTCAGAGAGTGATCTTCGCAACCTGATCGTCGGTCTTAAAACCAATGACATCTATTTACGCGAAAAGCTGCACTACTACGGAATCATGATCGCTCCGATGATGGTATCCACAGGATATGATTTTCTTGAGAATCTTATCCCGAATCTTGAAAAGGTGACAAGGAGTGACATCGAGCGCGTAGCAAACAAGTATTTTGTTCCGATATCGTATCTTGCGACTGTCGTTACACCGAAGCCGGCAGTGGATACCGAAGAAACTGAAATATCGTACAGTCGTTTCCTCAAGAAAGTCCTTCCCAACGGGCTTACCGTAATCATCAAGAGCAATCCCGACAGCCGTGTATTTGCGATGAATGTTATCGGGAAAAACCGTTCCGCGATGGAACCTGCCGGCAAGGATGGCATCACTGATTTCGTCAACCAGTTGCTGGAAGAAGGAACGACCACTTACGACCGCAATCAGTTCGCATCAGAGCTTGCATCGATAGGAGCAAATGTAACTCTGACGGATAATCCGTTCATACCGTATGATGATCGCTACACGACACCTCAGTTTTCGTTTATAAAATTCGAGACAATAGACGAATTCTCCGACAAGGGAATGTTGCTGCTTTCGGATATGTTGAAGAATGCGACATTCAGCGAAAAGAGTGTCGAACGAATCAGGCGCAAGAAGATCGGCATGTCGGGCAGATCAACAGGATCGCCACGTGAACAATGCCGAAAGAAATTCTATGAATTGCTATTCCCCGGAAGTGCATTTTCAAGATCGGTGGCCGGTACACCGATGTCGCTTTCGAAGATTACAAGGGATGATCTGATTTCATACTATCGAACATTCTACTCCCCGGGGAACGTTATCCTGACAGTCTGTACGACCGACGAGCCGGATGTCGCACTCGACAAAATCACTAAGTACTTTGGTGATATGAAGCCATCAAATGTCAACACTCCTGAGATCGGTGCTCCTGTGCAGCCGACCGGAGTCGTTTCCGCAAATGTCCCGATGGACAAGGAACAGGCTTATATTTACATTGGCGGGCCAACGCCGGGCATAACGAGTGACGATGCCCCAGCGTTGAAAGTCGCAGGAGCCATTCTATCCGACAGGCTGGCGCTCGAACTGAGAGAAAAACAGGGACTGGCGTACAGTGTTGGTGCATCTGTGAGTCTTGGGCCTGTTTTTGGGTGGTATGTTGCCGCGATGGGTACTGGCCGCGACAACTACGAGACAGCTCGCGACGGCATGATCGCGGAAATCGATAAGCTCAGGAATGGGCCGATCGATCCTGAGGAACTCGAAAAGGCCAAGAATTCCATCTGGGGATCATCGCTGACGAGGAACCTGTCGCGGGTCAATCAGCCGTATTATATGGGGGTATATGAGTTTCTCGGTGTAGGATACGATTTCGGCCCCAAGTGGATTGA
>JAJRZO010000225.1 GCA_024275215.1 Candidatus Zixiibacteriota bacterium
GAAGCCATCCGAAATCGCTGCAGCAGAGCCTTACTTCATCGGTTCACACTCCGGCGCATCAGGTGCATGGGTCTCCGGTCCTGAAGATCTCCAATCCGCCGAAACAAAGGATGAATACTTCTGGGGTTACGCCCACATGGCGACCGTGAAGGGAATGTTCTGCGGTGGCGACGCTTCCGGCGCATCCTCGCACAAGTTCTCTTCAGGCTCACACGCAGAAGGTCGTATCATCGGCAAGGCAGCCGTGAAGTTCATCGTTGAGAATAACACGCAGCCGAATGTCGATGCGGGCAAAGTCGAAGAACTGAAAAAGACAATCCTTAAACCTCTCGACATTTACGAGGCGAACAAGGATTACTCGACTGATCCTGATATCAACCCGGCATATATTCGTCCGAAGATGTTCATGTTCCGTCTCCAGAAGATCATGGACGAATACGTTGGCGGTGTTTCGGCCCAGTTTGCAACAAACAAAGCATGTCTCGACAAAGCCATGGAACTTCTCGGCTACCTGAAAGAGGATGCCGAGAACCTGGGTGCCGAGAACCTGCACGAGTTAATGCGTTGCTGGGAGAATGTCCAGAGAATGTGGCAGGCGGAAGCTCACGCCAGCACGATTCTCTTCCGCGAAGAGACTCGCTGGCCGGGCTACTACCGTCGCACAGACTTCCCGGAGATGAAGGAAGACTGGCTCGCCTTTGCCAACTGCAAATGGCATCCTGACAAGGACGAGTGGGAAATGATCAAGCGCCCTGTGAAGCATATTTATTCATAGTGGATCTGTTGACAGCTTAATGCTGTCTGTTTTCCAATGTATAGACGACTCAACGCCGCCTCCGGGCGGCGTTGAGAGTTTGGAAAAGATTAGTTTACCGGCTGGCTGGAACCTTTTGACATGGGGGCACGTTCAAATGACTGACGTGCACGAAGACAAGACCAAATGCCCGCATTGTGGACAAAAGATGAACAAGTGGGTGCCGCCATTGGACGCAAACTGGTCAATGGCGCCACAGCTTGTCTGTTTCAATGATGATTGCCCATACTACGTCAATGGATGGGAATGGATGAAATCCCAGTTCAATCAGAAAGCGTCGTATCGGTACAGGTATAACCCTCAGACAGGTGAAACCGGACCGTTGCCAGTAGCAACACCGCATGCTCGGAAAGGCGACATCGTCGAATAGACTCAGAACAGGAACTGCTATGAGAGAAATCGAAAAGCTGAAAGAGACAATTCTCAAAGAGTATCCGCGGCTGACAGAGGACAGTCCATTTACATTCAGATGTCACAGCGGCGTTTCTTGTTTCAACGAATGCTGCGCCGATGTCAACATCTTTCTGACTCCCTACGACATCATACGATTGAAAAACAGGCTCGGAATCAGTTCGGGGGAATTCCTGTCGAAGCACACGATTTCGCCGTTCGACGAAAACCTGAAATATCCGATCGTAATCCTGAAGATGAGTGACAACGAGAAAAAATCATGTCCGTTCGTTGGCGATGATGGCTGTACCGTGTATACTGACAGACCGTGGGCATGCAGGATGTATCCTCTCGGACTCGCATCGCCGAAAGAAGATGATGACAGCAACGAAAAAGAGTTCTATTTCTTGCTCGAAGAGAGCATCTGTCAGGGATTCAAAGAGGACAAGAAGTGGACTGTCGGCGAATGGATCAATGATCAGGGAATTGCGGAATACACCGAACTGGGCGAACTCTTCAAAGGCATCACTCTCCACAATTATCTTCAGGAGATTGAGGGATTGCCTCCAGAAAAAGTTGACATGTTTTTCACTGCCGCTTACAATATCGATAAGTTCAGGGACTTCGTTTTCAAAAGTTCATTCCTCGAAAAGTTCGATGTCGATGCTGACAGGGTGGCAAAGATCAAGGATGACGACGTCGAATTGCTCAAGTTCGGTTTTGAATGGCTCAGGTTCTCACTATATGGTGAGAAAACGATCAATGTGAAAAACAGCGTACTCGAATCGAAAAAAGCCGAGATTGCTGAAAAGATGCGTAAGAAGTCTGAAGAAAACTAACCACCAGTCTATAGCAGACCAGAACGGCGCAGTATTAGCTGCGCCGTTTGTCATTATTGTTAGAAACACAAATTGTGTTTACTTGATTGCTTTGATCTTAATACCGGTTGGGTGCTGGATGCGAGATGTGGAGGCTCCGGTGGCAACTGTCATCACGACATCAACATCGGTAATCGTCTCGCCTTTCCGCAGCCAGACATGGGAGTTGTCCCAGTAATCGTCACCGTCCCAATCCCACCATCCGATAGGTTCCCGGGACTCGATCGGAGTATTGAGACCTGTTTCGATTGTGTCGTTCTGATTCATATCGTCCCAGCCCGTGATGATCGCGTGGAGGCTGTCGAGATCGCCCATCGTATATTCGATGGCGCATTCTCCGGTTACAGGATCGCCCAGCCAGCCGGTACCATCAACGATAACGATGACTTCAGTATGCGAGCTGTCAAGAAACACGACAGGTTTAACGAGGGGCACGCTATCGGCTCTTCTTACAATACCATGCACACGAGCCACGCCTGCAGGTGTCTCCTGAAGCCCGAAATTCGCGTTGATCGTCTTGTCGCCATCCATAGTCACAGTTACGGAACTATCTGAGCTGACAAAATCACCCGACCACCCATCGAAATACCAAAACACACCCGGAATCGGGGTCAACACAACCTGCTCACCATTCGAGTATTTGGACTTGTCGGGATTTTTGAGAACCCGGCCACGACCAATGCCATCAATATGGATAGTGAGGCCGAATTCCTCCTTCTGGAGAACAACGCTTACATCGCTCGTAATATCGGCAGTAACGCTGACAGTTGAATCCCAATCGACATAACCATCCAGAACAAGGCGTACGGTGTGATCGCCGGGGTCTAAATCATTGATAGTATCATTTGTCACACTGCCGGTGCTGTCACCATCAAGATAGATCATCGCGCCGGTCGGAGTGGAAATTACGGCAATATTTCCTTTCTTGGGCGGCGGGGGCGGTGGTGTGGTCTTTTTTGAACAACTGACATACGCCAGCGCTAGAAGCACGATTAGTGGAATGATTATTAACAAACGATGTCCCAAGCTTAACATTGTATCCTCCGGAGGATGGTTTATTTTGCGATCAAAGTAAGAAAAACA
>JAJRZO010000226.1 GCA_024275215.1 Candidatus Zixiibacteriota bacterium
TGTTAATTTTCGTTCATTCCCCAAAATAATTATTCGTTTAAAAGATTTCAAAGAAGACAATCCTTTAGGTTTTATATTTTGGGGCAAAAGACAAATTTGCTGAGCATAGGCATACGGCAATATACCCCATAAGATAATAAAAACAAATATAATGCGTTTAGACATCACAATCCTTTTTTACATCATTTTTTCTGCTTGATCTAAACTATTTTTAAACATATGCCCAGAATGTTGTGTCAACATTCACTTTTTAACACTGTGTTCTTTTTAAATATTTTTGCTTTTTAGCTGGATTGATTGCTTGATTTAAAATTCTTCAGATTCTTTGACACCTACTCATTTTCGCCAACATATCCTGCTTGATGGATCAAACAGTATTCTATAAAAAACGCGCCTGGCACGACTCGAACGTGCTACCCTCTGCTTAGAAGGCAGATGCTCTATCCAGATGAGCTACGGGGGCATCACCTGCGGAATTATAACTCCGTCAATCATTCGTGGCAACAGAAAAAAGAAGAAAATACACTTGACAAAATAATCATATAAAGTATTATGGAAACTGATGATACTATTACGGTTTCCTTTTGGAGGCATTACTGCTAAATTATAATATTCTATTATCAATATAATTAGAGATGTGCATTAATAGAATACTAATAATACTATTGCAGTTTCCATATATGATTGCCAAAGCTCACAACAGTAACGAAGAAATCAAAACTCGGATACTCGTGATTGCAAGAGAGAAATTCCTGCAATTCGGATTTACTTCTGTCACGACTGAGGAGATTGCATCTGATCTCGGAATTAGCAAAAAGACTCTCTATACGCAATTTCAAAACAAGGAAGAATTGCTGCGCGAAGCGATTCTTGGCATGCTTGACGACACAGAACTTCAACTGAAAGGGATCCTGCTTGATTCGAGCCTTGAGTTCAGCGAGAAACTATCGAAAGCGTTTGTGATGGTAAGGAACAAACTCTCGCGAATCAGACAGCCGTTTACACGCGATGTCGCCAGAAACGCTCCGCATATATGGCGTGAATTTCAAACATACAGACAAAAGAAAATACTCCGGCAGTTCAGGCAACTTTTTGCATCAGGCATCAACAATGGCCTGATCAGGAAAGAAGTTGACTTCGATCTCATGGTGCTGATTTTTGAAAAGCTTGCCGACAGCGTAATGAATCCTGAAATAGTTTCGGAGATTCCATATTCAGTGGATCAAGTATTCGATCAGACGATGAATGTATTCTTCAAGGGAATACTTACTGATAAGGCAAGGGCTGAGGTCCCTGGCAAATCTTTTCACAGACCCAATAAGGAGAAACAGAAATGATACGAATATCCTGCCGGTATGAACTATTTGCAGCAGCGACAATCATACTATTCGCAAGTTTAATCGGGTGCTCCGGAAACGGTGACAGCGGTAATGTCAGTGCGTCCGGTGTTATCGAGGCGGTTGAAACCGACCTGTCATCACAGGTTGCCGGTGAGATTCTCGCGTTGCTGGTTGTTGAGGGCAATCAGGTACAGGTCGGTGACACGATCGCGCTGATAGATCATACCGCTCTCGACCTTAAACTTGAACAGGCAAATGCGGCAACCGAACTTGCTGATGCGCAATTGCAATTGCTGCTCAATGGCGCACGCTCTGAGGATATCGAAAGGGCGCGTCAAACGGTGAAGCAGGCTGAAACCAATCTTGACATCGCCGAAAAAGATCGCAATCGCATGATTGAGCTTTTCGACAAAGGCAGTGTAACTGCGAAGCAGCGCGATGATGCTACTGCGCGTTACGATGTTGCTCTCGCGCAATTCCGATCAGCGAAACAGGCACTGAACAAAGTTATGACTATCGCACGACCCGAGGAAATACGTGCTGCTGAAGCGCGATTGGGACAGGCGGAATCGGCGCGTTCTCTCGCACTCAAGTCAATCTCCGATTGTAGCATCACATCGCCGGTACGAGGCATTGTGACTGATCTTCCGTATGATATGGGTGAACTCGTCGGCCCCGGATCGATCATTGCAACAGTGTCAACACTCGACACAGTGACGCTCACTATCTATGTTACCGAGACCGAACTCGGACGAGTTCATTACGATCAGAATGCGACCATCTCTGTCGATGCCGCACCCGGAAGATCGTTCGAGGGAAGAGTAACATATATCTCCCCCACTGCCGAGTTCACCCCGAAAAGTATTCAGACGAAAGATGAACGAGTCAAACTCGTTTATGCTGTCAAGATCAGCGCGCCTAATCCTGAAATGATCCTAAAGCCGGGGATGCCTGCTGACGCTGTCATAGAGACAAACGGATCAACCCGGCAATAGCGGAGGGATTGGTTTGGATGATATCGTAATTCATATCGACAATCTGTCGAAGCGATTCGCAGAAACAACCGCAGTCAGCGGTATCGAGCTGAATGTCATGCGTGGTGAGATGTTCGGACTTGTCGGGCCTGACGGTGCAGGCAAAACTACTACTATGCGCATGCTTTGCGGTATTATCGAACCGGATTCAGGTTCGGGAGACATTCTCGGATTTGATCTCTGGACTGAGACAGAGAAAATCCAACATCGAATCGGCTATTTGTCGCAAAGATTCAGTCTCTACGGCGATCTGACAGTAGATGAAAATATCGAGTTCTTCGCAGAAATTCGCCAGATCCCGGATTATAGCAGCCGAAGAGATCAACTGCTCGATTTCACCCGACTTTCGCCATTCAGGGACAGACTCGCGGACAAGCTTTCCGGAGGTATGAAACAGAAACTCGCGCTTGCATGCACGCTTATTCATACTCCGGAGATCGTATTCCTTGACGAGCCGACAGTCGGAGTCGATCCCGTATCGAGGAGGGAGTTCTGGCTGATTCTCGCGGAACTTCAACGACAGGGAACAACGATTTTTATGACGACTCCGTACCTCGATGAAGCTGAGAGATGCACTCGGATCGCACTGATGAACAACGGCAATATAATGACCTGCGACACTCCCGGCGTTCTTCGCAATTCAATGAAGGGTTCGGTGATAGAACTTGTGGCCTCCGACACGAGGAAAGCATACTCAGCGCTGAGGAATTCATCACATATCCGTGAACTTCAGGCATTCGGTGATCGCATCAACCTTGTAGTGGATGATGTCGACAGCGCGATGAAACAGATACAAGATTTGCTCAATACAAATGGTATCGGCGTCGAAAGTCTGAGAACAGTCTCGCCTTCTATCGAAAATGTTTTCATTTCCATGATACAATCCTGATAAGGAAAGGAATTTCCAATGCGTATATATAGCATACTTCTGATTCTCCTGTTGATAGTGATCCCAAACTCACTCAAAGCACAGGAGCATCTTCGCCTAACTGAAAAAGATGCTATTGAACTGGGATTGTCGAGCAGTGTCTCATTGCACTCATCACGCATGGCGGTCGATGGAGCCGAAGCCACAAGGAACGAAGCATTCACCCGTTTCCTCCCGACTCTGTCCGCGTCGGCGTCATACACGCGAACCAGCAATGTGCAGCCATTCGAGGTCGAACTCCCCGCCCTGCCGACAGTGCCATCGAAATTCGTTATTTCCCCGACAATCAGGGACAGATACGGACTAAATTTGAACCTGACTCAGCCATTGTTCACAGGATTCGCCCTTACGAACAGTTATAAGTCAGCGTCGGCTTTGACCTCAGCACAGCAGTATGAATTCTCGCGCGACAGCGTCGACACAGAACTTGCGATTCGTACGGCTTACTGGAATCTCTATCTCGCGGGCGATCTCAAGGTTATTATTGATGAATCGGTCAAACTCATAGAGACGCACCTGACTGATGCGAATAACTTCTTCGAGCAGGGACTGCTGACTCGCAATGATGTGCTGAAAGTTGAAACAGAGCTGTCACAGATGAGGCTTGAACAGATTCAGGCGGAAAGTCGTGAAAGGCTCGCATCGCTTTCGCTGAAGAAACTCCTGAGAATCCCATCATCGACAGTAATTGAGATCATCTCCAAACCAAAGGTAACAATCAGCAACGATCCGGGGATCGATTCGCTGATAGAGATTGGGATGAAAAAACGATCTGATCTTTCAGCAGTTCGCGAGAAGGTTCGTGCGGCGAAAGCCAGCGTTGGCATGGCAAGATCAGGATGGTATCCTAAGCTCATGTTGACCGCTAACTACCAGTATATGCGACCCAACCCGAGAGTCCTGCCCGCAGTCGATCAATGGGATGAGACATGGGATGTCGGGTTGGCGTTGACATTCGATATTTGGAACTGGGAACGCACGAAACATCAGACTCGCCGGGCATCAGCCGCACTGGCGCAGGCGCGTGACGGACTCGAACAATTGCGTGATGCGGTAGAACTCGAAATAAACTCACAGTATCTCGATCTCATAGCGGCACAACAAAGCGTTGAGGTTGCAACGGCGGGCGTTCGCCAGGCTGAAGAGAGTTACCGTGTGACAAAAGACAAGTTCGGCGTCGATCTCGCATCCAATACTGACTTACTCGATGCCGAAGTTGCCCTTCTGAGAGCCAGAACAAACCTGACCAGGGCGACCGTGAACCAGATTCTTGCTGAGGCAAAGCTCAGGCGCGCGGTGGAAATGTAATGCTAAAAGGAAACAACAAAATGAATTTCGCTGTCGATGTCAGGAGTCTCGGGAAAACATTCGGAGATTTCGTCGCTGTCGACAATATCAGTTTCACAGTTTCAAAAGGCGATGTTTTCGGATTCCTTGGAGCTAACGGCGCAGGTAAATCGACTACTATCAGGATGCTCTGCGGCCTTCTCGGATCGACATCAGGAACAGCAATCGTAGCCGGACATGATATCAACACCCAGCCGGAACAGGTCAAGATCAGGATTGGCTATATGTCGCAAAGATTCTCGCTCTACGAGGATCTTACTGTGCGAGAAAATATCAAATTCTTCGGCAGCGCGTACGGCATGTTTGGTGGCACACTCGAAAAGAGAATGGGTTGGGCGATTGAGATGTCAAATCTTACTGGCATGGAAGCCAGACGGACAAGTGAACTGCCCGGCGGCTGGAAACAACGTCTCGCGCTCGCATGCGCGGTGCTGCATGGGCCTGAGATCGTATTCCTCGATGAACCGACGAGTGGAGTCGATCCCGTTTCACGCCGCAGTTTCTGGAATTTGATCCAGAACCTGTCCGATGAGGGAGTGACCGTTTTTGTGACGACTCATTATCTTGACGAAGCCGAATACTGCAATCTTATAGCACTGATCCATGCCGGAAGAATCATTGCTCAGGGAAGCCGGCGAGAACTCAAGGCAAGGTACATTTCCGACCCGATGTTTGAAATTGAATGTGAGAATCCTCTTCTCGCTACAGAAACACTGAAACAGTGTGATGCCGTCATCGAA
>JAJRZO010000227.1 GCA_024275215.1 Candidatus Zixiibacteriota bacterium
AACAGAGTTCACCGACCATCTCACCGAGTATGTATGTCAGGTCGAATCGATGCGAAACATACGGTAGAAGTTGCCTGAATTTTTCTCCTGTCGCAGTCCAGTCAACCCCGTGCATTTGGGCGTCATAGAAAAAATCACGATACATCCGCCAGACTTCATCAAACATCTGAGCATACTCGGCGGTACGATCAAGATACATCTGCATTTGCGAAAGCTTGAGCTTCTTGTCTTCGAGGTTGACTTGGTCGCCTTCAGTCTCTGTTATGAAAAAGTTTGAACCTTTCCTCAGGATCATCTTCTTGCCGTTGCTGGCAATTCTGTACCCGGAAATTCCCTCGGCAAAAGCATGATCTTTTTTCTTTTTGATGTCATACTTGTGCAGCACATTCTCATCATCAAGCACTTTGCCGCGAAGCCCGTAAATTGGGCGAGAGAAATAGTAAACAGCACCCGAGACTGCACTCAGACCACTGTAGTTACCGGGATGAAGGTCAAACGCCACCTGGCGGTCAAAAATGCCATCGAAGTCAATCACAACATCGACAGGTTTTTTCTTTTCGTCTTTGTCCTTATCGGGTCCCTTCTTTCCAGCAATCTGAGATGTATCTACTTCATCACTTTCGGGACCGAATGGTGATTTCTCATCACTCTTGAGAAGGATCAGGAAAAGATTGGTCATCGCTTCGTTCACGAATTCAAATTCATACGATCCGAGAATCGGATTGAAATCTCGCTCTGAGAGAAAGTAGAGATATTTGCCGTCCGGATCAAAGACCGGATCGAAATCATTGGTGAAACCTTCAGTCATCCTGTGGACTTTGCTGTCCTCGAAGGAGTAGACAAAAATGGAGCTGATTCCGGCCTCATCACTCTTCGAGTAAGCGAGAAATTTGCTGTCCGGTGACCATGAATAATGACGTATCTCGTTTCTGTCTGCTTTATCGATCTGAAATGTAATTTGCTTATCGACATCGGTAACAAACAGCGCAAGATTCTTATCGGAGAATGCTATTTTCTTACTGTCCGGCGACCATGTTGTCCTGTAGCGCCTGCAATGACCGTCGGTTGTCAGCCTGATTTTTTCTTTTCCATCCTGCGAGACAAGATAGAGTTCTTCCTCACCGGTCTCGTCAGAAATGTAGCAAATCCACTTGCCGTTTGGCGACCATGCCGGCAGCCTGTCATGTGCCCCCGATGAATTCGTCAGGTTTCTTGTGTTGCCTTCTTTTTTCGGTACAGTGAATATTTCTCCCCGTGCCGAAAAAACCGCTCGATTGCCATCGGGCGACACATTGAAATCCCGAATCATGCCTGAAACGTTGACATACTCAGGGCGCATCGAATGCTTGTCTGACCTGAGAGTAATTTCAATCTTGTTCAGTTTCTCCGATGGCAAATCGAGCACATAAATGTACCCCGCATTCTCGAATGCGATACCATCGGGTCCGAGACTCGGCCAGCGAACATCGAAATCAGTGAACTCGGTAACTTGTCTGGTCTCTCTGGTATTGAGATCATAGCAGAACAGGTTCAGTGTTCCGGTACGATCAGAATTGAAATATATTTTATCATTGTACCACATCGGCAAATTGTCGGTACCCACCCAGTCGGTGATTTTTTCTGCGGTCTTGTTCTCCAGATCGAATATCCATACATCCTGCGCCATACCACCTTTGTAACGTTTCCATGTTCGGAAATCACGGAAGATCGGACAGTATGCCACCCTCTTTGCATCGGGAGAAAATGATGTGAATCCGGCGACTTTCATCGGGAGTGGTTCCGGCAAGCCACCATTCAAGCTTACCAGATATGCCCTGCCATCCCACCAGTCAGCCGGTTCCTTTCGTGATTTGAACAGAATCCGATCTCCGTCGGGATGCCACCCCATGACTATATTCTCCGGCCCGAATCTTTCGGGTGTTCCCTGTATTCCGGGATCATAGGTCAGCCTGACAGGATCACCGCCATCTACAGGCATCGCATAGACCGACATATCGCCATCGTACTGTCCTGTGAAGGCGATCATATCTTCTTTTGGTGAGAATTTCGGGAATAGTTCGAGACCGACATCACTTGTGAGTCGTACCGCCTCGCCACCGACTCTTGGCGCGATGTATATGTCACCGGCATATACGAATGCAACTTTATCTGTGCAAACATCCGGAAACCTGAGAAGCCTTGCTTCTTCGGCAAATGCTGAACCGACAAGCGTCATCAATAAAACGAAAAGAAATGTAGTTCTGCGCATGGACACCTCCGACATTGGACCTGAGCCGTTACCGATGAAGAACCTGCCGGATCGATTGACGATCTGCACGGTCCCATCTGATGGAGCAATCTATAGTCCCAGTAACGAAGTGGCAAGCGGTAAAGATGCAGAGTTTTTCTGAAAACATCCATGAGGTGGGAGCGCTTGTCATACCGGACTTGATCAGGTGTTCAATTCAACTGGTGGCCTACTCTTTGAAGTATATTGAGAAACTCTTGAGAGAATCAAGCGAATCGTGGCAATCGCATTGTACACCATCAGAGACCAACAATCGTCATTCCCGCGCAGGGGCGTGTTGAAAAAGTTAAGTTGCCTCGTAAAGTGCACACAGTAGCTGTGCTGCTGTGTATTTAGTATATTGCATTGCGGATAGTTACAACAGAGAATCCGCAGGGGCACAGCCGCTGCGAGCACTTGAATTGCAGGCAACTGAAGTAGGTGTGGCCATTTCATTTTTGTATGAATCGTACGACATCGTCATTCCCGCGAAGGCGGGAATCCAGAACCAGATTCAGATAGCGTAAAAAGTCGGTAGCTCACCCAAAGTGCAGTGTCGTTTGCTTCACTTTCCACATGTCAACGAAGATGTCAATCGGACAAGTCGATTGATTTACAAGAGTGAGATCAACGTTCCCCTTGCGGCAGAATTTTATTAGAATGAATGTTGTTGCTATTTGATTTTTGGTTGAACAAACATCGCTGCTAATCGTTAGAGAAATGGGAAAGGCAACTCAGGCATTATGCTAAAACGAATCCGAATACAAATCTGTATAGGCATATTGGTTCTCGCAATACTGTTAGTTGCAGATGGTTGCAGCAGCAAATCTGAAGAGCCGATTGCTGAACCTGATCGATACGGTACTATCACAGGATACGCCTATCTGGAAGGGACCAGCAAACGCCTTTCAGATGTGATCGTTACGATTGATGGCCGTACGGATACGACCAAAACTCTTATCGATGGCAGCGCCAGCAGATACAAAATCGACAGCGTTCTTGTCGGCAAGCATACGCTTACCGCGACTCGAGATGAGTATCATACGTTCACTGTCGAGGTCGAAGTCCCTGAGTTTCTTGAATACGATATTGATCTCCAAATCGCTATTGATGTCGGGAATCTCCGGGGATTCGTGTGGCATCCCAAAGATCAGTATATCAGTAGTGCGCTGATTACTGTTGATGACAAGTCTACCTATTCGAAACCTGATGGCAGCTACGAAATACTGAATCTGCCTGTAGGCGAACATA
>JAJRZO010000228.1 GCA_024275215.1 Candidatus Zixiibacteriota bacterium
AAAGTGTGTTGTCAATATCCACTGTACCAGGAGTCGATCTGACAACTTCCTGCAACTTCTCAGCGAAATGTGCTACTTTATCATCCCGGTCGCCTGTGACGGAGTACGCTACAGGTGCATTACCATTTCCGCCCTCGCTCTGTTCAGTCGCTACGGCAAATCTGACTCCGGGAATTGATTTCAGCCTTTTCCTCAGCGAGTTGACATATTCAGCCGCCGAAATATCTCTCTGATCAGCCGGAACAAGCTTGACCACAATGGTTCCTTCGTTCGTCGGGGTCGCCGATCCTCCGATAGTCGTGAATATCCCTGTCACAATACTATCGGTTTCGATCACCGTCTCCATCTGTTCGGCGGTTTTTTCAGTCGCATCAATATGTGTTCCGGGAGACATCTTGAATGTTATGTAAGCCTCCGATTGATCAGTCTTTGGCATAAACTCGAAACCAATTACAGGGTAGAGCATCATACCACCAACAAACGCGATTGTAGCAAATATCAGTGTCAGGACTCTGTGATTCAACGCCCATGCGAGTACACTCCGGTATCTCTTGTTAATACCGCCGAAGAATGCGTTCCATCCGTTGGTAATAATGAAAATCGGATTGCGTGATCCTTTGTGAGATTTTGCTTTCCTGAGCCACCGCGATGACAGCATGGGAGTAAGCGTAAATGCCACGAACAATGATACGAGTACCGAAAACGCCACAGTCATTCCGAATGAGAAAAAGAAACGACCGACAATGCCTTTCATGTATGCAACGGGCAGGAAAACGACCATAATCGATGATGTCGTTGCTGTAACTGCAAGTCCGATTTCTGATGTCGCCTCTTTCGCGGCTTTGAGTGCGGGTTTGCCCATTTCGATGTGGCGATAGATGTTCTCGATTACCACAATGGCATCATCTATGAGCAATCCTACAGCGAGCGATAGTCCAAGCAGTGTCATAAAGTTCAATGTGAATCCGAGAGCATTCATGAACGTGAATGTAGCAATGATGGATGTTGGGATTGCAATACCCGAGATGATCGTCGGGCGGAAATCTGCGAGGAATAAGAAAATTACCAGCACGGCGAGGATAGAGCCGTACAGCATCGCAATCTCGACGTCATGTACCGCATCTCTTGTAAACTGCGAGTTGTCTGTAGCTATGACGAGTTTAACATCTGGTGGAAGTTCCCCGCGAAGCTTGTCAAGTTCCTCATAGATAAGATTTGCTGTGGCAACAGTATTACCGCCGGATGATTTCTTGATGGCAAGAGCAACAGCAGGTTTGCCGTTGAACCTTGACACTGATCTCCGTTCTTTGACACCATCAACAACAGTTGCAATATCTTTAAGACGGACAAATTGCCCCTTTGGGACGGCAACAACAAGATTTTTCAACTGATCAAGGTCGTTGAACTTGCCCATTGTCTTAACAAGAAATTCTCTGTTATTTTCGTTAATCTTTCCACCTGGAATCTCAAGATTCTGTGAGCTTATTGCGTTTCTGATGTCGAAAGGTGAAAGATCATAGGCTGCGAGTTTGTCGATGTCGAGATAGACTTGTATCTCACGCTCAGAACCACCGACAAGTTCAACCGATCCGACGCCTCGTTTGGCTTCAAGACGAGTCTTGATCTTATCCTTCGCCAACTGAGTGAGTTCTCTCGGTGTTCTGTCACCGGATATGGCAATAGACATGATCGGCATCTCAGCCGGATCATATCGCTGAATGAGAGGTTCTTCAATATCCTGGGGAAGTTTGTCCCTGTTGGCAGTAACTTTCTCGCGGACATCCATCGCTTTTTCTTTTGCATTCATTTCAAGATCGAATCGCATAAGCACCTGGGAGATACCTTCGCGTGAAGTTGACTGAATATTCTTCAGTCCTTCGATTGCGTTCACCGCGTCCTCGATCTTCTTGGTGACATCATTTTCGACCGCTTCAGCACTGGCGCCCGGATAAACAGTTGTAACAACCACAAATGGGAAATCTACATCAGGGAACATAGCCACATTGAGACGCATGAATGAGTACACACCAAGCACAAGCAATGCAACGATCATCATTGCTGCGAACACAGGCCGTCGTATTGAAATGTCTGAAAGTATCATTTTGTCGAGGCCTCCGCACCTGTGGCCTTAATATAGGTTTTGTCTTCGAGGAAACCCTGCCCGACAGTGACAACAGTATCTCCAGTATTTACACCGGAAAGTATCTGTGTGTAACCTTCTGAACTTTCACCAGTGGCAATCGGAACGATTGTTGCCGTATCGCTTCGGACGACAAATATTTTTCTCATACCTTCGCTGAGTACAATTGCATCGTCTGGTACCATAACTATGTCAGAGAGTTTTTTCAGCGCAATCGCGCATCCGGCGAAATCACCCGGACGAAGCATATCGTTTTTGTTACTAATCGAGACCTCAACATCAAAAGCTCGTGTCATGGGGTCAGCGGATCGGGCGACCCGTGTCACAACACCCTGAATCGTGTTGTCTTTCTCGCCGACCGGATACACCGTAGCCGTATCACCAACATTCAGGTTTTCTATGTCTTCGGAGTCAGCCCCGAATTTCAGCCTGAGAGAATCCACCCGCGAGACTGTGACGAGTTTTTGACCGGGGAAAGTCTGGTCGCCGACATTGACTTTCAATTCAGTGACAATTCCTGAAATGGGCGACGTTATTTTTACCATATTACGCGCAGTCTTGAAGTTAGCTTCCGCAACTTTGAATGATGTCTCCGCATTATTATATTGTTGCTCCGATATCGCGCCTTCGTCAAATAGATGCTTCATCCTGTTCAGGGTCTTCTTTGCGTTTGAGTAATAGGCCTCTGCCTGTTCGATGCCTGATGATGATCCTGACTCATCGAGTTTCAACAGGACATCATCAGCCCTGACCGATTCGCCCGGATGAATCCTGACTTCAACAACTGTCCCGGGAATCTTAGCCGTCAGAAGAGCCTGTTCGATCCCTTCGATCGTACCCGTGAATTTTTTGTAGATAGTCATATTCCCGCGAGTTGCCTGACCCACCTGAACTGCTATCGGGTCTTCCAATTTATTGTCGACTGACTCCTGATTCCCTCCGCATGAAAGAACCAACAGCATGACTGCGGGCAGCATGAGATAAAGTTTATTCATCGTTATTGACTCCGGAAGTATTCGGCTCGTATCCGGCAGCGCGGTAAAATGCCGCGACAGCAAGTTCGTAGTCGAAAACCGCACTTGTATAGTTGACCTTTGCCTGTGTATTCGCTGTTTGAGCAGAGAGGACTTCGAGTTGTGTCCCGATGCCGTTCTGATACCTCAGATTGGCTATCCTTAAACCTTCTTCTGCCTGTTCGATTGTCCTCTCCTGACTTTTGAGACTCGCTACAGCCTCCTGCCATGTTCCGTAAGCGGCACGGACTGATAAAACTATGTTCTCTTCAACCTGCTTCAGGAGCAGAACGCTCTGCTGATAACTTGCTTTTGCCTGTTTCACTTTTCCGGAAACAGCTCTGCCTTCGAAAATAGGGAAGCTCAGATTAAGGCTTGCCGACCAGCGATCGCTCCATTCATCTTTGTCAGGTTTGAATTGATCGCTCCATCCGGAATACTGATAGTTGGATGTCAAGAACACCTGTGGCATTCGGTCTGCACGAGCAATTCCGATCGCTTTCTCAAAAGACTTGGACATGTATTCCTGTTCTTTGAGTGCGGGATGGCTCTCCTTGGCGTGGGATATGGCTGATTCGAGATCGAGAGTCTCCGACAGGTTATTCTTGTCGAATTTATAAAGAAGTTCGATCTTTTC
>JAJRZO010000229.1 GCA_024275215.1 Candidatus Zixiibacteriota bacterium
AGCACTTGAAAAGAAAAAAGCCGAGTAGGTCAGGCGCGCTCGCGCTTGACAGAATGAATCAAGACTTCAAGCGGCAGGCCGCTTGACCTACTCAGGAACTACATTTGCCATGTACAGAATACATATTATAGATACAGGAGTATTATCATGACACAGGAAAATACCGGCGACAGTCTGATCACGCCAAGGTTCGTGGCAATTGTGATTCTTGTGCTGTTGATACTGGTTATTGTGGTGCAGAACACAGAGGTCGTCACATTTCGATTATTCTTTTGGAGCGTTAGTATGTCACAAATAATTCTCATTCCGTTGATGCTGCTAATTGGTTTCGTTGTCGGATTGCTCACTCAAGCGCACTTGTCCAGAAGACGAGACAAACGATTGCGACATGTAACCACCCCGATGCTGTGAACTCAGGTCGTCAGCAATTGTGGGTGACAGATGTCCTCGTCTGTCCCAAAGGAATCACGTGGACGGCAGACCTCAAGAGGCTGTCCCAAAAGATGTGAAATACAGGTAATTCTGTTTACGGAAATAAGTAGCGTCATTCCCGCGCAGGCGGGAATCGATTGAATGCGTTGATGTTAAATGGACCCCCACCTTCGCGGGGGCGACAAAGCCAGAACTCCACTTGTGTAAATCAAAGCTTTTGAGACAACCTCCCCCCGTCTGCCCCAAAGCGCCACAGCTTGATTTCTTCAATGATTCTATCGCGTCGCCAGAAATCCTTTCCTGGCGAGTTTACAGTGTGTCGGGAAAGGATTCCCGACACCGCACAAAAAAACGCGACATCTCTATCCTGTTGTCCGGCTGTCGGGTTTCTTGCAGGCTTTGCCTGCTGCGGAACGCGACCTACTCACAAACAGAACTTTTGGGACAGACTCGATTATACTGCCGGCTTATCTGCAATCAAGCACAAGGCCACTTCCCAGCAGCCGAATAAACTCCACGAGGATATGTTGATCGAACTTTCTGCCTGATTCTTTCATCTTTTTCAGGATATGAAACGGAGTGAGAGACTTGCCGCAGTTGAGCATTTCATCATAGTGATCACATATAGCAACCACCCGGCTTTCAAGACAAATGTCCGATGACTTAAGCTCCTTTGGAAAGCCTGATCCATCAAGTATTTCCTGATGTTCGGCTACAAATCGGATCGACTGGTGTGGCACACCATCCACTGTAGCAAGCATTTCGCTACCAATCAGCGGATATTTCTTCAACCGGAGATTTGTTACTCGATGGTATTCATTATTGTTAAAGTAGTAGTCTTTATCGACAAGCCTTTTCCCGATTTCATGCAGCAGGGCACCAACAGCAAGCGCATGGACATCATCCGGATCCTGCACCTGACATCTCATTCCAAGCAGAATTGAAAGATTGCAGACATGTATCGCATGAGCAATCGGAGGTGGAGCGACAGGCCGACTATCTACCATAGCTTTTTGAGCATCACCCCCCTGCATTGCCAGTGTGACATGATTCCTGCAGTTCTTAACTGTTTTTTTCACGCCAGTCGTTGAACGGGGATTACTGAGGACAGAATCGAGAATCCCGACAGAAGCCTCGGTAAGAACTTTGAGTTTGCTCTCTGCCGTAGTGGTGTTATCCGCAAGCATCTGCGGCAACATCTTGACAGTGTAATCAAGGACTTCTTTCCTCTGTGATGCCGGTACATACAGACTTAAATTCCCGGATTCTTTTAGTCCGTTGATGTCTTCGCGTGATATTGGAAATCGCTTGTGCCTGAAAAGACGCATCCCACCAGTTCTTTCCTGATACAGATCAAAATCGAGTACCGAATCGACAGAAATGGATTGAAGACTGATGGAAATAAAGTCAGTGTCAGTGCCGGTATTCCCGGTTTGCGACGGAACGCCTCTGTTCATTCCTTGCCCAACCTTTCATCATGCGGTATTGTAGTGAGACTGTAGTTCCCTTTTCTAAGCCGTATATCGGTGATAATTGAAGTATCTTCACAGAAAAACGTACCAGTCGGAAACGTCTCTCAATTCATTGCACACCTTTCAGTTATGAAACATCTACCGCCAAGTGGACAGTGAAGTAATTCCCCTGTTTGAATCTTTTTTTGATCGCATTTGACAATTGGCGATTGAATAACTCCTGACTGTCGATGTATATTAAATATGAAGGAGGCAGTATATGTCTGTTGCAGCATCCGGTGCTGGTGCAGGGGCTGCGGCTGCCGCAGCTGCAGCCGCAGAAAAAGCGAGAAAAGAGGAGGAAGAGTTGACTAAGTATAATAGTGATGACCTTGATGGCTGGGAATTCAAAATTCTCAGATCGAGTTTGGGGAAATTCAAGGACTACAAGGTCATCAAGGCTCTTTGTGAACAGGAAGCAAAAGCTGGCTGGGAGCTGGTGGAAAAATTCGACAACTACCGAATAAGATTCAAGCGCAAAACTGAACACCGCAAGAACGACAGATTTCTTGATTTCGATCCGTATCGTGTGTCAATGGGAGTAAACAAGCGTCTTGTTGTCGGAATCATCGTGGCGGCGACAACACTGCTCGGAATCGGCATCTCACTTCTTTTAGCTGCGTCACATCGCTGAGGCTGAGGCAGCTCATTTATTATCAATCACTTGTCATCTCCGAGAGATTCTTTCAGTTTTCTCAAAGCCTCCGCATCGAGACCATCAATTATGTCCTTCAATTCGTTCTGCAACCTGATCGCATCCGCTTTCTGCTTCTCATCTTCCGTAGTATCCATCCCAAGTATACTCTTTACTGCCGCGATATAGTTATCAGGCCTGACAGGTTTTTCCAGATAGACGCCGGGACCCGACATAGTAAGTTCTTTGAGATCGGACTTGCCGAGGTCATCTCTGGCATGTCCGGTAACAATCAGGATCGGTATCGAGGAAAGTTGCTTGTCTTTTTTGATGTCCCTGTAAAACATTGCTCCGGATCGTTTGGGCATCACCAGATCGAGAGAGATAAGGTCGGGAGGATCTTTTTTCACTTTCTCCAGCGCTTCGAAACCGTCATTCGCTGTAACTACATTGAATCCGGCTTCACGAAGAGCCATGGACAAGAATTGTCTCACATCATCCTCGTCATCCACTACCAGCACAGTTTTTGCATTTGAGTCCGGCATGATTGACTCCTACGAATTTTCTTTTTCTTTCTGCTGCATCTCGTGCAGCGTTTCCAGTCTTTTCCTCGGAAAGATCATTGTGAATCTGGCTCCAAGACCTTTAGTCGAATCGACCTCGATTTTGCCTCCATGTTCCTGAACGATCTTCCGGGTTGTCAGTAATCCGAGTCCGGTACCTCCTCCTCCTTTGGTCGTAAAAAAGGTCGTAAAAATCTTCTGTTTGATTTCATAATCCATACCGGATCCGGTATCGGTAACATCAAAAGTCAATACATCATCAACATCCCTGGTCCTGATAGTTACTTTACAGTCTGTCTTCTCACTCATCTGACAAGCGTCCATAGCATTTGATACAAGATTTGTCAGACAAGTGTGAATTCCCTGCGGATCGAGCGGAGCCATTTTGATGCGAGGGTCGAGATCGGCAATAAGCTGAATTCCAGACTGTTTCGCAATCTCACGGTAAAGATCGACTATCTCGATCACGAGATCGTTCGGGTTAACCATCTGTAGCTCAGGCAACCGTCCTTTCGAGAAACTGAGAAAATCTTTGACGAGGGCAGTCGTCTTTTCAAAATTCCGTTCGAGTATCTCCCATCCCCGAGCAATGGTTTCTTTGTCATCTTTCTTCAGACCGACGCTGACAATGTACTTGCCGCCTTCCAGCCCCATGAGGATGTTCTTGATACTGTGCGCGAGTCCAGCGACTGTCTGACCGACAGCGGCGAGACGTTCGGCTTCGATCACTTCCTTCTCAAGCATTTTGGTTTCTGTTATATCTCTCGATATTTCGATGACATGCGCAATTTCCCCGCCACCCCTCGTCAACGGCGAAGTTGTAACCTGATAGTGAGTCTCGTTCCCTTCTTTGTTGATGCCAATCTGATAGGAGCTGTAATTTCCACCGTCGATGAATGTTTTTGCGGCAGGACAGTTCGGACAGTGTTCATCGCGTTTCTTGTACACTTCATAACAATATTTGCCACGAACTTCTCCAAAAGTTTCCCGGAAAGTCTCATTTGCCCTGATGATCCTGAAATCTCTGTCTATTACCGTGATAAAGCAGGGAACTCTGTCGAAAAGTATCTGGTATTCCTCCTGCCAGTTCCGCATTCCGGTCACATCAGATGACATCTCGATCACATAGTCAACCTTATCCGAGCCTTCTTTCCTGATCGGCGCAACATGAACCACATAATGGCGCTGTTTACCATGCTGATCCACGCCGACTTCATCGAGTACCCGTGTCTCGCCATCCTCGAAAGAAAGTCTGGAGAGGCAGTGCTCGCACGGATGATCCAGTTTCTTGTAAACCTCATAGCACTTTTTGCCTTTCCATTTGCCGAAATAGTCGGTGAAGCTCTTGTTTGCATGAACGATATTGAAATCCCTGTCGATCAGGGCAACATTGAATGGCACATGCTCACAAAGCTGGCTTTGCAGCCAGTTCATATCAAGTCTTTCGTCAGGCTGTGTCATCTTAACTCACCTGATTCTACTGTTCTCGCGCCGGTTGTTGGTAAGACGATCAACTAGTTCTATCAATCGGGTGACATCGACCGGTTTTTCCAGAAAACCTTCAGGGTCGGGTGCGTTTTCACCTGCAGTATAGTCTTCTATGTCGAAATCAGCGTCCCGTATAACACCACTTATTATTATTACCGGTATGTCTCTGAAGCGGGGATCGTTTTTCAATCTCAGGTATAAAGATATTCCCGATTTCATTGGCATCATTATATCGAGGCATACGAGATCAGGCTTCTGGTTCTCTACAATCCTGAAAC
>JAJRZO010000230.1 GCA_024275215.1 Candidatus Zixiibacteriota bacterium
AATGGATTCCCGCTTTCGCGGGAATGACACCACTTCCTTCTGCAAACACTATTACTTACATTTTACATCTTGTGGGACAGCCTCTCCTCGTCTACCCCATCTACATCCGCCTGTACGAAGTATTGCTTACGCTGTCACCTTAGCGTGTGTCTTGACATACTCCGCAAAGAACGTTGTGATGTTGTTATAAGCTTTTTCCAATACATCCTCAGTCGGCAGGAATACTACGCGGAAATGCTGTGTGCCGGGAATCTGTCCGAATCCGCTCCCATGAACGACGACCACTCCTGTCGCCTTGATCAACTCAGCGACAAAGTGCTTATCTTCGCCATCTATATGAAGACGGGGGAATGCGTAGAAAGCGCCTTCTGGGCGCACGCATGTTATACCGTCAATCGCGTTGAGCATTTCGGTCGTCATGTCGCGCCTGCGAGCGAGCTTCTCGCGGACAATTTTCAGATGCGACTGATCGCCTTCGAGCGCGGGTCTGATTGCGTATTGTATCGGATGATTCGCGCAGAGACGCGCTCGCAGAATCTTGTTGATGCCCGCAATATAATCTTTCATCCGTGAGTTGTCGCCGCTGACGATCCCCCAGCCTATACGCAGGCCGGGACCAAGATACGATTTCGACAACCCATTGAATGTCACTACCGGAACATTTTTATCGAGCGATGCGAGCGAGATATGCGGTTTGTCATCGAGAATGAGTTTGTCATATATTTCATCGCAGAAGATCACGAAGTTGTGTTCTTTCGCAAGATCAATAATCCCGCGCATAGTTTCTTCTGAGCAAACCGACCCTGTAGGATTATTCGGATTGATCAGCACTATTGCGCGCGTGCGGTTGTTGATTTTGCTCTTGATATCTTCAAGGTCAGGTTGCCAGCCATTGCTTTCATCGAGATAATACGCATTTTCGACAACCTGCAACTTTGCGAGCACAGCCTGATAGAGCGGGTAACCGGGCGATGGCGTCAGAACATTGTCGCCTTCATCGGCAAGTGCCGTAAGGCATATTTCGATAGCCTCACTTGCGCCGGTTGTGACAAAAATATCCTGGATATTTTCTATGCCCTTGCGCTTCGCCTCGCGTTCGATCGAATCGACAGCTTCAGGTATTCCCGACGATGGCGCGTAACCATTGCGATTGTCTCCGAGAGCTTTATTGATTGCCTCGACCATGTGCGGAGGAGTTTCGAAATCGTACTGGTTCGGATCACCGATATTGAGATATAACATATCCATACCGGTCTCTGCCGCCTGCTTTGCGAGAACTACTATGTCTCTCACGGCGTAAACGATATGCTCTGTGCGCTTCGCCGGTTTTATTGTGGAATCATTTGTCATTTCATACTCCAGTTCTGGAATGTTCAATCAGTGCCACGCGACAACAGGGTGAAAGAAAGCAGCTATGGAATGGATCGTCAACCGATTTCGTGATTTTAGGAATAACCACAGACCACGTCATTCCCGCGAAGGCGGGAATCCAGTTATTATTATTTCAAGTGCTCGCAGGGGCTGTGCCCCTGCGGATTCTCTGTTGTAACTATCTGCAATGCAATATACTAAATACACGGCAGCACAGCTAC
>JAJRZO010000231.1 GCA_024275215.1 Candidatus Zixiibacteriota bacterium
AATAGGCTCCCGCCTTCGCGGGAGTGACAGTATCGATTTCCAGCGAGTAGCGAGCAGGTCATGCCCACTTGGGGCATGATGAAAAGAGCAAGGCAAATGAAACGAGACGTTTTCAAAACTGAGATAAGCGAGATGATGTCCGAACATTTGGATGTCAGTGCTGATGATATTTACAATCTTCTCGAACAACCGCGTGACAGAGAACTCGGCGATATTGCATTACCATGTTTCACATTTGCGAAGAAGATGAAAAAGGCGCCACAGCAGATCGCAATGGATTTTGCAGAATCGCTTACTGATGCGGAATGGAATCTGATCGATGAAACAAAAGCTGTCGGGCCATTTCTGAATTTTCACTACAAGCTGTCCGAACTTGCTCGCTATGTGATTTCTCAGGTAGTTGGTAAGCAGAGTGAATACGGCGGCTCGGATGAAGGTGGCGGACACAACGTCGTCATCGACTTTTCGTCTCCCAATATCGCTAAGCCGTTCGGTGTTGGGCATCTCAGGTCAACTGTGATCGGCAACGCGCTATATCATGTCTTTGAGAAGCTCGGATACAATTCTGTCGGCATAAATCATCTCGGCGACTGGGGCACGCAGTTCGGGAAAATGATCGTTGCATTCAAACGCTGGGGTTCGGATGAGATGCTCAGGAGTGATCCGGTGCGCTCCTTGTTCGATCTTTATACGAAATTCCACAGGGAAGCGAAAGAACATCCCGAACTCGATGATGAAGCAAGGGCAGAATTCAAGCGTCTCGAAGAAGGCGAAGAAGAAGCAACCAGACTCTGGGAACGTTTCAAAGAGTATTCGCTTGAAGAATTCAATCGCATCTACGATATACTTGGAATCAAGTTTGACTATTACACCGGCGAGAGTTTCTATAACGACAAGATCGACAGCACGATCAAGCTGCTCGAGGAAATGAATCTGACTGAGGTTTCTCAGGAAGCATTGATTGTCGATCTTGAAAAGTACGATCTGGGTGCGTGTTTGCTCAAGAAGGGCGATAACGCCACTCTTTATGCAACTCGTGATCTTGCTGGAATCCTGTACAGACATAATGAATTTAATTTTGCAAAGTGCCTCTATGTAGTTGGAGCATCGCAGGCGCTCCACTTCAAGTAGGTATTCAAAGTTATTGAGCTTGCAGGATTTGAGTTCTATGACACTCTTGTGCATGTGCCCTTCGGATGGATCAGGTTCGAGGATAAGGCGATGTCGACCCGTGAGGGGAATATCATATTTCTCGATGAAGTTATTACGAGAGCTAAAGAGATTGCGAGAGAGGTCATTCTCGAGAAAAACCCTGACATTGAAGACATCGACAAGACTGCCGAGCAGATCGGTGTCGGAGCAATCGTGTTCGCGCAGACATCTGTGCGGAGAATGAAAGATATTGATTTCAGGTGGGAGGATGCGCTGTCGTTTGATGGCGAGACTGGGCCATATTTGCAGTACACGCACGCAAGACTTAGCAGCCTGATGCGGAAATATGGAAAGCAACTTCCTGATGAGATTGACTATAATCTGTTCGCCGAACCTGAGGAAAAGCGTGTATTGCTTAAACTCTCCCAGTATCCTGACAAGATCAGGCAGGCTGCAAATGAATATGAACCGTTTATAATTTCAGCTTATCTGATTGATCTTGCGCAGGAATTCAATACGTTTTACCAGAAGCACCGGATTATTACCGACGATGCACACCTGACCGATGCGCGCATGAGTTTGTCGGAGGTGGTCAGGATTGTGCTTGCTGACGGTCTGGCGATTCTCGGAATCGCCGCGCTCGAAAGGATGTAATCGTGGAGAATGCTTCAATGGATATAACGCTTCCGGCTTCGGAACGATTTTTCGAGATGATTGTATATGCGGCTCTTGTACAGGGGAGAGAGGCGGTTGTTCGTGGGATCGATACTGATCGTATTTCGCCACATCTGCGTGCTTTGTCTGAGATTCCCGGATATGGTATCGCATCAAATAACGGCAATATCGAACTGAGAAAGTCATCCGATTCATACAATGCGTCTGCAAGTGTTTCATTGCATTCTGAGATTGACGGGCTGACGAATCTCCTGATTCTCGCCAGACATGGAATCAATATTGATTCCGATCTGTCTGACAAGCTGTGCAGGAATTTTGAGACTGAATTGCTGATGCTTCGCAGATTCGGTTTCACGCTCGTGGAACATGAATCAGGCGGAGGGTATACGCCTGTGCTCAATCCTCCTTCTAAAATAAAGTATACGCTTCCTCCAAAGAATTATCACATTCTTAACCTGTTGATCTTATCGGTACTCGCTACGGGTTGCGAAGTTGAGCTTCACTCCGGCCATGAACTCGACTTTTCAGACTGGCAGATGTTTTCGGATATTGGCATCGACATCAGCAGAGTCATCGAAGATGAAGAAGATGATGAATTGACGCGCAGATTGCGTCGAACACGCAAGACACTTGACAAAGAATACATATATTCAATCCGGAAAACTGACATTTCCGAA
>JAJRZO010000232.1 GCA_024275215.1 Candidatus Zixiibacteriota bacterium
ATTCCAAATCCATGTGTACTGACTTGTTGAGAATAGTACTATCCACGAAGACAAGATTTCCGTGCTCACTTTCAAGTGTCGGGTCTTCATGGCATTCGAGACACGTTTCACTATCTTTTTCCTGCGCCACAAGAGTCGGACTGAATACGACAAGCAGGAGAATCACTAACGACGATAGTAGACTGCCAAGATACGAAATACTATGTTTGTTACCACTCATACGGCATACACCGATCTTATAATACCTTGAGGTTCGACACCGAATGTATCGAACCTGTTTTGTTACATCACGAGTCGGAGGCCGAAGCCCGTTTACAGGGCTCCAGCCCCAACATTAGCTGTTTAACCGATTCGAGATAACTCACCATCGAGCATCTCAGAAATCATATCGCAATCCGGCTCTTACGGTAAAATAAGATCCGGTTTCATCGCCGTAAACATAGCCCCCAGCGTCATCCTTGAGATCGATATATGAAACGCCAGCAGTCCATATCACACTCGGGCTGAATCTGTAATCAAACCCGACGCCACTCCGCAGAATACTGTAATCGAGATCCGAATATGTATACATATTCGAATAGTCGTAGTCACGCGCGGCAAAAAAGCCTCCCTCTGGCGGGTCAGGCATATTCACTTGATCCAGCGCAGATTTGTTTTTCGAGAACTGACCTGTAAAATTCAATGTCAGTTTGCTCGACGCGATATAGACAATATTTGCATACATCGAATGCGATCTGTTTTTGAAGTCAGCATCAGTGTAAAGAGATCCGAAATGAGCAGGTTTCGAGTCGACCGACCCGAGATGACCCGCTCACCCATCCATCATTACTACGGTGATCGGTCCCGTAGATTTGTTATACGAATACGTGTAACCTGTATTCAGCACCCACTTGTTGCCTGCGGAGACATCGATACCGACGCTCGGCTGAAACGCCGAGTGTTCGACAGTAAGGCTGTCGAGTTCGGTATTCTTGTCGATTGTCATCTTCAGACCGGCATTCAAACCGACTTTCTTGCTGGCGCGATAGTTACCGCTCAGATTAACAACGTGTTTGATCGTCGGCAGGGTCGTGATGTTCTGATATCTCAGGTCACGTTCCCGCTGATAATAGTAAATGTTGGGTGCTCCGTTTTCCTTCTTGAGAATGTCCGCGCCGGGTTTCTCAAAAATACCCTTGTAACTGACAAACGGATCATTTGTCAATTCAAGTCTGTATTTGGCGGAAAGCTTATACTTCAGGCCATCCCTGAACCTTATGCTTCCCTCGCCGAAGTATGTATTGGTTGCACTCTCGCTGCCAAGATTTGGATAGTCATACCTGCGGATATGCTCATAGCCCGCAAGAACATGAACCCTCGTCTTCGGATTCATACGGATGAGAGCTTTGATCGTACCTTTTCCGTATAGTCTGTCAAGACTTGACTCCCGACGATAGTCGAATATATCAAGATCTCCACCTGTGCGTCCCTCACGCCATGGGGGAATGTCATAGACTACATCGTTAGATGTCGTTTTCGACAATGCGCCGTACGCGTAGAGTCTGAATTTCGGACTAATCATAGTGGTGTATTTGACAGTACCGCCTACTACAACATTGTCGAGATTGGAAACATCGTTTTTCGTCCTGGAATACGAGAACGATCCGTTCAGCAGGTGTTTGCCCTTATCCACCTGAAACTTAACTTTGCTCGAATACTTCCTGATGTCAGGATAAATACCAGTCGGCATATCCTTACCATTATATATTTCTCGTGAACTGAATTCTTCGGCATCTCCTCCGCTGACCGGATTCTTAGCTTCGTCGTAGAAGAAAGAAATATCATCAGCATAAGACTTGAATGTCCGGTAACTGAACTTATAACCAACCGAAACATCACCTTTAGAGGCCTCAAGTCCAAGGTTGGTCTGATTGGTCAGCCTCTTGACCTCAGCCGATTTGGTCGAAACGTGACAAGAATAACAATGCGATATCGAGGTTTTCTGCTCATCTCCTTTGTCAAAAATGAATCGATGTGCGGCAACCAGTTTAAGATCATACTTCTCTGCCAGCATGAGTTCGAATTCCGCTTCGGCCTGGTGTCGATCAAAACCATAATCCATAATTGAATCGAGAGCTTCGTGACTAAGTATTTTAGCCTTCTTACCGATAGCTTCTCTGGCATTGAAATTATCCAGAAGATCGAACTGCAACTGTTTTCTGAAAACCTGATAACCTATTTTCATCGAGAAACGATTGTTCGCTCGCAGCCTCATATTCGCGAATGCGTTCTTGTTGTCATAAAACTGCCCGTCGAGCGAAAACAGGTTATCCTCGGTCGATCCGAGAATTGTAAAGCCGATTTCAGGGTAAGCATCCGAACCGATGCGGTTGAATTCGCCGACCTTTTTGGCATAATCATTGAAATCGGTGTAGTGGCTTCCCAGCCAGAGCGAATATGTGTAGTCTGCCCTGACAACTCCTGACGTGACAAGCACGATAAGGGCGAGGAACAGCACTACAAATCTATTCGTTGTGTGCGATGTTTTCATATTGTCCTCCTCACCTCGTAAGTGCTCTGCCGCTGCCGGAAATCGACTGCGACGGAAGATCAGAACCGTGAATCTCACTGTGACACTGGGTGCATTTCGTCAACATCCCGATCTTGAACCCATCAGGCGTCGATGTAATAAACCTGTTGGGATCAGTCGGAACCGGTTCCTCATCCGGTATATCCTGACCCGGGAGTTGTGTGTGGAAATGCATAGCATGGCAATTCAAACATAATGTCGGCTCGGACTGAACCAGCAGATTGTCCGCAACCGTTCCATGCGGCGAGTGACACATCCTGCAATCCTCGTTGACCGGCTCATGTTCGAACATGAACGGTCCTTCTTTATCCGGATGGCATGTGAAACAAAGCTCGCGGCTGTCATCGCCCATTGCGAATTTATTCTCGGTGCCATGAATATTGTGACATGATTCGCAATCAAGCTTTCCTTCGGTTACCGGGTGATGCGACGGCATGTAGAACTCGGCGCGGACATCCGTGTGACAACCATAGCAAAGATCGGGTGTCGGAGTCTTCAGCATCTGTCCGGCTTTTGAATGAACCGTATGGCAAGTTGAACAATTGACATTCTCAGCGCCATGTGCCGAGAATTGCCAGTCGGCAAATTTGCTGTCGGAATGGCAATCAAGACATAGTGGTTTGTCGTCCATTCCAGACGTTTTCGCCGGGTTGATTATCAAATCCGGATCCTGTTGTTCGGCATGCGCCGAACCTGGGCCATGACAGGATTCACACAGCTTGTCTTCATACTTCTTAACTTTGCTGAGAAGAAGACCATGCGTCGTTTCAGAAAATCCTTCCATAACATCATCGTGGCAGCTACCGCATGCCTCCGAACCGATATACTCCGCATTTGGCGGCGGTCCGGCGGAAACATCCGCAGGGATGAGCCACAATGCTGCCAGTATCAGCGCCAGAAGCACTGAGTAGAGGCCGGGTTTGCTCAAACTGAGCATAAGTGAAATCCTCCCTCATTTCCTCTGCATTTTAGTTCTCCTCCTATTGTATTTCTGTTGCGAGTCCTCGCACATATATAGGAATATTATTAGCTATCACTTTGTCAGCGCCAAATGTTTTACCGAACATTCCCTTCCAGAGTGTTCTGGACAATGCGCAGTCGAAAACCATCCCGATGAAACACCTCGCTGTAATCTCATTATCTTTCTTAATTATCAATCCCTTCTCGAACAGAATATCCAGCCTCTTCTGTAAGTACATGACATACGTTCCACGAATTGTCTGGTAAACCTGTCTCGCTTTCTGATGACCCTGCAAAGCTGAATAGAAAAGAAGCCGATTCATAGCATCATCTTTTGAAGCATGTTCAAGAATATGAGTTGCCAATGCCATGAGAATACGTTCGAGGTCCATCTCATCCTTATATTCTGCAAATGCTTTTTCAACATCTACATGTGACCTGATAGAATCGAGAACAGCATCATATATAGCCTCTTTGGAATCGAAATAGCGGTAGAGTGCCGGCTCGGACACTCCACACTCCTCAGCCAGTTCCCGAGTCGTAACCTTATCGAATCCTCTCCGGCTGAAAAGACGACTTGCCACTCTGATTATCTGCTGTTTCCTGTCTGATCCGGCTTTCATTCTAACAGACAAACCTCATAAGGGGTCGAGAGCATGTTAGTGATCGGTTACTAATAAATATCAGATGCAATGTCAAGCAAATTCGACGGGCAAAGCAGACGTAATTAGTTGTATATTAGAGAGTTGGGGGAGGTAAGGCTGACAGCTTTCGAGAAATCAATCACAAAGTAGTAAAATCTAAGGCGGGTCAGAAGACCCGCCTTAGATTTGGATTATAGCCGGAAACAGAGTAGAGCTATTTCAATAGCATCATCTTCTTGATTTCGACCACAACATCGGTTTGCAGCTTGTAGAAATAGACGCCACTCGCCTGATCGGAAGCATCCCATATAAATGAATGCGCTCCCGCTCTCAGATTCCCATCTACCAGAGTCGCAACTCGTTGACCGAGCAAATTGTATATGTCAAGACTGACATAACTATCTCTCGACAAAGAGAAGTCGATCCGAGTTGTCGGATTGAACGGGTTGGGATAGTTCTGAGAAAGACTAAACCGTTCCGGAGCAATTGGGTTGACTTTCGCAAAGGAGGTCGTTCCGCCATTTCCACGGAACTCAACCTCATCGATGTAGACATCATCTGCGTTTCCGCTGGCATCGCACATGAACCGAATCCTGGCGTTCGTCGGGAAATTGTACTGACTGCTTGAAATGGGAACGATTTCATGATAGAAGTTATTATTCTGGAAATCGATTCCCTGCGCCCATGTGGCAACAGTCTGCCAGGAGGAACCATCATAATACTGAAGCCAGAAGTCCTCTCTCGAATTATCCATACTCTTGGGATAATACCAGAACTCGACCTCCAATTGGGAATAACCGGTCACATCGTGACCGACTGTATGGTAGAATGACGACGCTACGCCGCTATTGTCCTGGATATCGATTGCAGCACTGCCTTGATGAGCATACGTTCCACCCGTATAGCGACTGCAATCGCCACCGCCATCGGAATAGTTACCCCAGCCGCCTTCGAAGTCATCATAGGTTATCACGACCCAACTGCCGGGATCGGTCACAGTGATGTAATTGGTCTTGATTTCATCATCACTGCCATTAGCGTTTGTAGCGGTTAACGTAACGGTGTATGTGCCGGGTGTGGCGTACTCGTGCGATGGGTTCTGCGCTGCCGAACTGCCGCCATCACCAAAATCCCAACTCCAGCTTGTCGGGGATCCCGTCGACATGTCAGTGAAATTGACAGTCAGCGGCGCATTGCCGCTGGTCGGGCTGCCGACAAAGTCAGCGGTCGGAGGAACAGGACCGACCGAGCCGCTCGCCCTGAACTCGATTTCGTCAATGTAAACGTCATCCGCGTTACCGCTGGCGTCGCACATGAACCTGATCTTGGCATTGACGGGGAAATTGTAGTCGTTGCTTGAGATCGAGACAACCTCGTGATAGAAGTTATTGTTCTCGAAATCGACACCCTTATCGAATATTGCGACAGTCTGCCATGTCGAGCCATCATAGTACTGAACCCAGAAGTC